>JALYNB010000429.1 GCA_030773395.1 Actinomycetota bacterium | reverse complement strand
CGCCCGCCCCGGGCGCCGGGTAGGGTCCGCGCCGGGACTCGGGGCGACCCAGCGACCCCGGCTCGACACCCCGGCCCGACACGCTGGCCCCGACACGAGGAGGAGCCCTGAGCGCCCGCCTGCTCGTGCTCGCCAGCGGGGCGGGGACGACGTTGCAGGCGGTGCTCGACGCCGCGACCGACCCGGCGTACGGCGCCACGGTGGTCGCCGTCGGCACCGACCGCCCGGGCATCCGGGCCCTGGAGCGGGCGGACGCGGCCGGCGTCCCCACCTGGACGGTGGCCTTGACGGACTGCGCCGACCGCGGGGAGTTCGACCGTCGCGTCGCCGCCGAAGTCACCCGTACCGCCCCCGACCTCGTCGTCTGCGCCGGCTGGATGAAGATCCTCGGACCGACGGCTCTCGCCAGCGGCCCGCCGTTCGTCAACACGCACCCCGCGCTGCTGCCGGCGTTCCCGGGCCCCCACGCCGTCCGGGACGCCCTCGCCTACGGCGTCAAGGTCAGCGGTGCGACGGTCCACTTCGTCGACGCCGGGGTGGACACGGGGCCCGTCGTCGCGCAGGCCGCCGTCCCCGTCGAACCGGGCGACGACGAGGCGAGCCTTCAAGCCCGCATCCAGGCCGCGGAGCGGCCGCTCTACACCGACGTCGTCGGACGCCTCGTCCGCCACGGCTGGACCGTCACCGGAAGGACCGTGACCCTGCATGGCTGACCCGACCCCCACTGCGAGCGAGGTCGTGCCCGAGTCCCGCCGTCCCGTCCGCCGCGCGCTGGTCAGCGTCTACGACAAGAGGGGGCTCGCCGAGCTGGGGCGGGGGCTCGCGGCCGCGGGCGTGGAGGTCGTCTCCACGGGGTCGACGGCCGCGCGGCTCCGCGAGGCCGGGGTGGAGGTCACGCCCGTCGATGCCGTCACCGGGTTTCCCGAGGTGCTCGACGGCCGCGTGAAGACCCTGCACCCGCACGTGCACGCCGGGCTGCTCGCCGACCTGCGCCGCCCCGACCACGCGGCGCGCCTCGCCGAACTCGGCATCGCTCCGTTCGAGCTCGTGGTCGTGAACCTCTACCCGTTCCGGGAGACGGTGGCCTCCGGCGCTGCCCCGGACGAGGTCGTCGAGCAGATCGACATCGGCGGCCCGACGATGGTCCGGGCCGCGGCCAAGAACTCCGCCAGCGTCGCGGTGGTCGTCGACCCGGCCCGCTACGGCGAGGTGCTGGCCGCCGTCGCCGGTGGGGGCTTTCCCGAGCCCGCCCGGCGCCGGCTGGCCGCCGAGGCCTTCGCGCACACGGCGGCCTATGACGTCGCGGTGGCCTCGTGGTTCGCGTCGTCGTACGCGCCGGACGAGGGCGCGCGGGAGGCCGGCTTGCCCGACTTCCTCGGCGGCACCTGGAGCCGCGGGGAGGTGCTCCGCTACGGCGAGAACCCGCACCAGCGGGCCGCGCTCTACCTGTCGGCCGACTCCGCCGGGCTGGCGCAGGCGGAGCAGGTGCACGGCAAGGCCATGAGCTACAACAACTACGTCGACACCGACGCGGCCCGGCGGGCCGCCTCCGACCACGGCGACGCCCCCTGCGTGGCGATCATCAAGCACGCGAATCCTTGCGGCATTGCCGTCGGCGCCGACGTCGCGGAGGCGCACCGCAAGGCCCACGCATGTGACCCCGTCTCGGCGTTCGGCGGGGTCATCGCGACGAACGTGCCCGTGTCGCTGGAGATGGCCCGGCAGGTGTCGGAGGTGTTCACGGAGGTGGTCATCGCGCCGGCGTACGACGACGGGGCTGTCGAGCTGCTGGCGCGCAAGCCGTCGATCCGGCTCCTCGTCTGCCCGCCCCAGGCCCGGGCGCCCCGGGTGGAGATGCGACCGGTCAGCGGCGGGCTGCTGCTCCAGTCGGCGGACGTGCTGGACGCGCCGGGCGACGACCCCGCCGCCTGGACGCTGGCCTGCGGCGACCCGGCGAGCGACGAGGTGCTCGCGGACCTCGCGTTCGCCTGGCGGGCCGTGCGGGCGGTGAAGTCCAACGCGATCCTGCTGGCGTCGGCGGGTGCGACGGTCGGCATCGGGATGGGCCAGGTCAACCGCGTGGACGCCGCGCGGCTCGCCGTGGCCCGTGCGGGGGAGCGGGCCGGCGGGTCCGTGGCGGCCTCCGACGCGTTCTTCCCGTTCCCCGACGGACTACAGGTGCTGCTCGACGCCGGTGTGCGGGCCGTCGCGCAGCCCGGCGGGTCGGTGCGCGACGAGGAAGTCGTCGCCGCGGCGCGCGCGGCGGGGGCGACCCTCTACCTCACCGGGACGCGGCACTTCGCCCACTGACCGGCGCACCGACCGGTACCGGCTCCAGCGGGCAGGCGACGGACTTCAGCAGCCGCGCCGGTTCCAGGTCCGGCACGGGCACGCGGACGTCGCGGGGCACGCCGTCCGCGGTGCGCACCCGTAGCCGCAGTGCCGTGTCGTCAACCGGGCCGCCCGGCAGGAGCCGGCACTGCGGGAAGCCCCACTGCACGACCATGTCCGCCGGGCGGCCGGGCAGGAGCAGCACGGTGTCGAGACGTGCGGCCAGCAGGCCCACGCCGGCCACGCCGACGTACCCCCGCTCCACCGACACCGGCACGGGACCCCGGTTGACCACGCGGAGCGAGAAGCCGAGGCTCTGCCGGTCGGTGACGAGCGCGGCGGTGAGCAGTCGGGCGTCGAAGTCCACGACCGCGTCGCGGGTGGCGCGCCGGCGCTGCGCCTCGGCGGAGAGGAGCGTCCCGACCAGGAGGAGCAGGGCCAGCGCGGCGAGCAGGGCCCTCCTCCGGCCGACGGGCAGGGCGCGCCACCGCTCGCCCAGGGCGACGCGGTCCCGGCCCACGTCGAGGACGTCGACGCG
>JALYNB010000428.1 GCA_030773395.1 Actinomycetota bacterium | reverse complement strand
GGCCACGGTCGGCCGGGGACGTCTCGCCGGGCTCACCCCGCCTGGTCGAAGTACGCCTGGGCGCCGGGGCAGGTCCCGATGAAGTCGAGGTCGCCGGCGGTCGCCGGGTCGAGGTTTTCGGCCGCGGGGTGCACCTGGACCAGCTGCCCCTTGTTCTCGAAGATCGCCTCGGTGATCTGCCGCTGCAAGTCCTCCGGCATCGACTTCGCGGCCACCAGCACGTTCGGGGACGCGATCGAGCTGACCGCCTGCGACTGCCCCGCGTAGGTGTTGGCGGGGATGTCCTCGGCGAAGTAGTACGCGCCGAACTGCTCCTGCAGTCGCGCCTCGAAGTCGCCGTGCGGGATCAGCACGAGCTCGCCGGCCGTGGCGAGGTCGACGAGCGCCCCGGTCGGCAGGCCACCGGACCAGAAGCCCGCGTCGATCGTGCCGTCGCGGAGGCCCTCGACGGTCTCGGCGGCGCCGAGCTGCGCCCGCTGTATGTCGGAGTCGGGGTTGATGCCGGCGAGCTCGAGCAGCCGCAGCGCGAGCACCTCGGTCGCCGAGCCGGGCGCCCCGACCGACACGCGCTTCCCGCGCATGCCCTCGATCGACGTGACGCCGATGTCGGGCGTGGTGATCGGCTGCATGTAGTTGTTGTAGGTGTTGCCCATCGAGCAGATGTCGAGCGGCTGGTCGAACTCGCCCTTTCCGGCCACGGCGTCGGCCGCGACGTCGCCGACGGAGAAGGCGAGGTCGGCCTGGCCGCTCTGCACGAGCAGCATGTTGTCGACCGAGGCGTTCGTCTCCTGGACCGTGGCCGTGTAGCCCTTGACGTTCTCCCCGATGACCGTCGCGATGCCGCCGCCGAGCGGGTAGTAGACGCCGCCCGTGCCCCCGGTGGCGATGGACAGCTGGCCGCCCTCGGCGGCACCGCCACCAGCGGCGCCCCCGCCGCCACCACCGCCGCCGGTCAGGCCACCGCCGCCGCACCCGCTGACGAGCAGGGCGCTCGCGGCCGTTCCGGCGGCCAGCAGCCGGCGGAGTGCTCCCCTGCGCAGGGTGGTCTCGTGGGGCATGGCGGTCCTCTCGTCGGACAGGAGGGTCTCGGTCGTCCTGCGGGTCACTCGCCCCCGAGTCATACCGTTGTCGCGGGAGCCGTGGGGCGCCGGGTCGTCACGGTGTCGTAACGTAGGTCACGCCCGACCCGTACGGCGGCTGCGGCCCGCCGGGGGTCGGTCAGGCCGCCTCGACGGGGTTGGACAGCTCGGGGAAGCCGGTGATCCGGCAGGTCGCCACGTCGCCCGGGTGGATCACGGCCGCGCCCGGCGTGCCCGTGGAGATGACGTCCCCGGGGAGCAGGGTCATGACCTGCGAGTGGAAGGCGACGAGCCACCAGGGCCGGAACGTCATGTTCGCGACCACGTTCCTCCGGTGCACCTGTCCGTTGAGCACTGTCGTGACCTCGAGCGCCTCCACGTCGTCGACCTCGTCGACGGTGACCAGCTCGGGCCCCCAGCTGAAGAACGTGTCGAAGCTCTTCGACCGGGTGAGGTAGCGCGGGTTGCGGGCGAGGATGTCCTCGGCCGTCATGTCGGTGATCGTCGTGAAACCGGCGACGACCCCGGGGGCGTCTGCCTCGTTGACGTCCTTGCACCGTCGACCGATCACGACGCCGAGCTCGGCCTCGGCCGTGACGCGCTGCGACTGCGCCGGCAGCCGGATCGGGTCGCCGGGCCCGATGACGGTGGTGTCGGGCTTCATGAAGCTCGCGGGCTCGTCGGACGGAGCCTTCTCCGACAGGTCGCTGGCGTGCTCGACGTAGTTGAGCCCGATGCCCCAGATCTTGCGCGGATGGCGGTACAGGGGGGCCGGGTCGAGCCGCTCGACGGGCACCGCGAGGGCGTTGAGGTCCGCGGGTTTCGGCGCGTCGGGGCCGCCGAGCCACTCCCGCAGGCGGGGCAGGTCGGCGCGCTCCAGCAGCGCCGGGAGGTCCGGCCCCCAGGCCCGCCCCGTCCGCTCGGCGAGCACGGGCAGCGGAACGAGCCCGCCCGCGGTGACCAGCGCCGCCACCTCACGACCGTCGTACCGCACCGACCGCAGACGCACTCCCGCTCCTCCCGCCGGCCCCGCTCCGGGCGGGGCGTGCGGGCACCCTACTGATCCCGAAGCGCCGGCGGACCTGCCTCCGGTCCGCTGTGGATAGCCTCGGCGGATGGAGTCGGAGGCCGCCGCAGGACCGCTGACGGGGGTTCGCGTCGCGGACTTCACCCGGGTGCTCGCCGGCCCGTTCGCCACGATGACCCTCGGCGACCTGGGGGCGGACGTCGTCAAGGTCGAGTCGCTGCAGGGCGACGACACGCGGGGCTGGGGCCCGCCGTTCGCGGCGGGCGAGAGCGCCTACTACCTCTGCGCGAACCGCAACAAGCGCTCGCTCGCGGTCGACCTCGCCTCCGAGGCCGGTCGCGAGGTCTGCCGTCGACTGGTCGCGAGCGCCGACGTCGTCGTCCACAACCTGCGCGGTCCCTCCGCCCGCAAGCTCGGCCTCGACTACCCGCAGGTCCGCGAGGTCCGCCCCGACGTCGTCCACTGCGCGATCTCCGGCTACGGCGAGGCGTCCGAGCGCCCGGGCTACGACTACATCCTCCAGGCGGTCGGCGGCCTGATGAGCGTCACCGGCGAGCCGGACGGCGCCCCGATGAAGGTCGGGGTCGCGCTCACGGACTTGTTCACCGGCCTGTACGCCGTCATCGCGATCCAGGCGGCGCTCGCCCACCGGGCCCGCACGGGCGAGGGGCAGTCCGTGGACCTCGCGCTGTACGACGCCCAGCTGGCGATGCTCGCCAACGTCGCGAGCGGCGTGCTCGTCGGCGGCGAGGAGGCCACGCGGCTGGGCAACGCCCACCCCAACATCGTCCCTTACCAGCTGTTCGACACCGCCGACGGCACAGTCGTCGTCACCGTCGGCACGACCGGCAGTTCGCGCTGTTCTGCGAGGTGCTCGGCCGGCCGGACCTCGCCGACCACCCCGACTACCGGACGAACTGGGCCCGGGTCGCGGCCCGCGCCACGCTCGTGCCGCTGCTGGAGGAGCTCGTCCGCAGCCGGAGCACGGCCGAGCTCGTCGCCGGGCTGGAGCAGCGGGGCGTGCCCGTCGGCCCTGTCCGCTCCGTGCACGACGCACTGGCCTCCGACCTGACCGCCGAGCGCGGCATGGTCTGGAAGGTCCCCCACCCGCTGCTCGGCCAGGTCCCCCTGGTCGGCAGCCCGGTGAAGCTCGGCCTCACCCCGCCGGTCGCCCGGCGCCACCCGCCGCTGCTGGGCGAGCACACCGGCGAGGTGCTGACCGAGCTCGGCTTCCCGGCGTCGGAGGTGGCGGCGCTGCGGGACGAGGGGGTCGTGCGGGGCTGAGGCGCGCCCCGCTCACGGCAGCGTCGGCACCATCCCGCCGTCGACCAGCGGGGTCTGGCCGGTCACGTAGCCCGCCCGCTCGGAGGCGAGGAACGCGACGAGGGCGCCGATCTCCTCGGGCTCGCCGTACCGCCCCGCGGGGATCCGCGCCTCCGAGGCGGCCCTGGCCTCCTCGACGGTCGTCCCCGCCCGCTCGGCGGCGCGCTCGTCGAGGGTGCGGACACGGTCGGTGTCGATCCGCCCGGGCGACACCATGTTGACCGTGATCCCGAGCGGCGCGAGTTCCGTGGCGAGCGTCTTCGTGAGCCCCGCCAGCGCCGGCCGGTAGACGTTGGACAACGTGATCCCCGAGATGGGCTGCCGCACGCTGGACGACCCGATGATCACGATGCGGCCGTACCGCTCGCGCCGCATGCGGGCGACGGCGTGCCGGATCGCCCGGACGGCGCTCATGAGCGTGAGCTGGTAGCCGGTGTCCCAGGCCTCGTCGTCCAGGGCGTCGAAGGTGCCGGGCGGAGGCCCGCCCGCGTTGGCGACGAGGACGTCGAGCCGTCCGAACGCCTCGTCGACCGCGGCGAACACGCCCTCGAGCTGCCGGGGGTCGCTGACGTCGGCCGTCGCTCCCACGGCCTGCGTGCCGAGCGCCTCCAGCTCGCGGACCGCGCGGTCGACCTCCCCGGCGCTGCGCGCGCAGACCGCGACCCGCAGGCCCGACCTCGCCAGCTCGTCGGCGCAGCCCCGGCCGATCCCCTTCGTGCCCGCCATCACCAGCGCGACCCGACCTTCGCCGCTCGTCGTCACCCGTCGTCACCCACTCCCGGTCCGTCCGGCCCGTGGCGGCGCCGGACCAGTGATCGCAGCCTGCCACGCGTGGCGCGACCCGGGGGGCTCTGCACCGTCGTCAGGAGCACGCGGAGATCACGTCCGCTCGGCCGCGCCTTCCGCCGCGTCAGGCGCCGCTCCCGGACGGCGGCGGCAGCGGCGCGCCGGGCTCCTCGTCGTCGTCGACGTCGAGCGCCAGCACGAACCGCGCGACGCACGCGTAGAACCCTGCCGTCGCGGTCAGCTCCACGAGCTCGCGCTTGTCGAGCGCCGCCCGCGCGGTGCGGAGTACGTCGGGAGCGGGCCGGAGTTCGACCGTCACCGCCTCCGTCCAGGCCAGCACCGCGCGGTCGCGCTCGCTGAACCCGTCGTGGTCCCGCCAGGCGGGCAGCGCGTCCAGCGCGCTGTCGTCGACCCCCGCTCGCCGGGCGATCGGGGCGTGGTGGTCCCACTCGTACCGCGAGCCGGTGAGCCGGGCGACGAGGCAGATCGCGAGCTCGGGGCTCCGCGCATCCAGGGCCGCCTCGATCCGGATCGCCGTGCCGAGGGCCCGCCACCCCTCGGCGACCGGCGGGCTGTGCAGCAGCATCCGGTAGAGGTTGATGACCTCGCCGCCGCGCTCGGAGGCGATGCGCCCGACCAGCTCGACGAGCTCGGGGCGGTCGAGGTCCGGGTAGTCGATCCGTGCCATCCGGCGTGGCCCGCCGCCCGTCGCGCCGGTCAGGCGAGTCGCGGGGCCGCGCCGGGCCGGCGGCCCGCGCCGCCGCTGATCGCGGACAACCCCGTGATGTCGCGCCCGACGATGAGCTTTTGGATCGAGTCCGTGCCCTCGAACGTGTAGATCGCCTCGATGTCCGCGTGGTACCGCGCGAGGTGGTGCTCCACGAGGATGCCGTCGCCGCCGAAGATGTCGCGGGCGTCCGCCATGATCGCGCGGGCCTTCGCCGCGTTGTTCATCTTCGCCAGCGACGCCATCGCCGCGGTCATCCGCCCGGCGTCGGCGAGCTGGCTCAGCCGCAGGCAGAGCAGCTGCATGCTCGTCACCTCGGCCAGCATCCGCACGAGCTTCTCCTGCACGAGCTGGTAGCCGGCGATCGGCTGGCCGAACTGCTCGCGCCGCAGCGCGTGGGCCAGCGCCAGCTCGTACGCCGCCTGCGCCATCCCCATCGCCCGCCACGCAACCGTGTAGCGGGTGCGGTCGAGCACCTTGGACACGTCGCTGAAGCGCGTGGCGCCGGGCAGGCGGTTCTCCGCCGGCACCCGCACCTCGTCGAGGGTGATCTCGGCTTGCCACGCCGTGCGGAGGGCCGTCTTACCGGTCATCACCCGCGCGTCGAAGCCGGGCGTGCCCTTCTCGACGACATAGCCGCCGACGTTGCCGTCCTCGCCGCGAGCCCAAATGATCACGAGGTCGGCGAACGAGGCGTTGCCGATCCACTTCTTGCGGCCGTTGAGCACGAACGCGTCGCCGTCCCGCCGCGCCGCGGTCTCCAGGCCGACCGCGTCGGAGCCGTGCGTCGGCTCGGTGAGCCCGAAGGCGCCGATCAGCTCGAGCTGCGACATCCGCGGCAGCCACCGCTCCCGCTGCTCCTCGGAGCCGAGGAACGCGATCGACTGCATGGCCAGGAAGGTCTGCACGCCGTAGAAGGTGCCGAGGCCGCCGTCGGCGCGCGAGAGCTCGGCGGCGACGAGCCCGGCCTGCACGGCGGTCAGCCCGGGGCAGCCGTGGCCGGTGATCGTGCCCCCGACCACGCCGAGCTTGGCCATCGACGGCACGAGCTCGAACGGGAACTCCGCCCTCTCCCAGTAGCCCCCGATGACGGGGAGCACCTCGCTGTCGCCGAACTCCCGCACGCGGGCTCGGACCGCCCGGTCGGCGTCGGTGATCAGCTCGTCCATGAGGTAGAAATCGGTCTTGGCCGCGGACGTCGACGACATGCGCCGATCCTGCCCTGGCGGGGCGACCAGGGCCAGGGGATGCCCGCGTGGGTGCTGTCCCCGCAACACGCTTCCCGGCCCGGCGTGGTCCCGCCCCCACCCGGGTGGCTAGCCTCGCCCCGCCCTCGCGGCACAGGCCGCCCCGCCCCGCGGCTCTCGCCACCGGACCAGTCTTGGAGACCTCGTGCCCGCATCCCCGCTGCGCGTGGACCGCCGTGACGACGGTGTCGTCGTCCTGACGCTCGACCTGCCGGACCGCCGCAACGCGATGACCGCCGAGCTCACCGAGGCGTGGGTGGAGGCGGTGACCGGCCTGAAGGGTGACCGGTCGGCGCGCTGCGTCGTCGTGACCGGCGCGGGCAGTGCGTTCTGCGCAGGTGGCGACGTGAGCTGGATCGGCTCGGAGCCCGACGCGACCGCCGACCGGCTGCGCGACCGGATGGCGCCCTTCTACCGGGCGTGGCTGTCGATCCGGGACCTCGACGTCCCGACCGTCGCCGCGATCAACGGGCCGGCCGTCGGGGCGGGGCTCGCGATGGCCATGGCGTGCGACCTGCGCTACGCGACCGACGCAGCCAAGATGTCGGTGCCGTTCACGTCGCTGGGGATGCACCCCGGCATGGCGACGACGTGGCTGCTCCCCCAGCTGGTCGGCCTGCCCGCCGCGCGCGAGCTGTTCTTCACCGGCCGCGCCGTCGCGGGTCCCGAGGCCGTGGCGCTCGGGCTGGTGAACCGGGTGTTCCCCGCCGAGGGGTTCCTCGACGAGGTGCTCCGCATCGCGGCCACGATCGCGGCCACGGCACCGGTGGCGACACGTCTGACCAAGGTGGCCCTCGCCAACGGCGGGCACGCGGGGTTCGAGGCGGCCCTGGAGTGGGAGTCGCTGGCGCAGCCGGTGACGCTGGCGACGCAGGACCTGCAGGAGGGGCTGCGCGCCCGCGCCGAGCGGCGCCGGCCCGACTTCACCGGCCGGTGAAGCCGGACCCGACCCACCGGGAGCGACCCGTGAGCCCCTCGTCCCACCTGGCTCCGCTGGCCCGCGGCCTCTGGGGCGTGCTGGCGACGCCCTTCGCCGGCGGGGCGCGCGCTGTGGACACCGAGTCGCTGCGTCGCGAGGTGCGCCACTTCCTCGGCGTTCCCGTCACGGGGCTCGTCGCGCTCGGCGTCTTCGGCGAGGGGGCGGTGCTCGACTCGGGCGAGCAGGCCCTGGTCGTGCGCACCGTGGTGGAGGAGGCGGGCGGCACGCCCGTCGTGGTCGGGGTGTCCGCGCGGTCCACGGCGGTGGCCGTCGAGCAGGCGCGCACCGCCGTCGGTGCCACCGGACGCCCACCGGCCGCCGTCATGGTGCAGGCGCACAGCCCCGACCCGGCGGTGCTGGCCGAGCACCTGCGCGCGGTGCACGAGGCCACGGGCGCCGGGGTGGTCCTGCAGGACTACCCCGAGGCCTCCGGCGTGCGGGTCACCGCCGCGCAGGTCCTCGCCGTGCTCGAGCGCTGCCCGTTCGTCGTCGCGGTGAAGTCGGAGGCGCCGCCGACCGCCGCCGCCATCGCCGAGCTCACCCCGGCGACCGAGGTGCCAGTGTTCGGCGGGCTCGGCGGCGTGGGGCTGCTGGACGAGCTCGCGGCCGGCGCGGCCGGGGCGATGACCGGCTTCTCCCACCCGGAGGGGCTGCGCGCAGCCCTGACGGCGTGGGACGAGGGGGGCTTCCCCGCCGCGCGGGAGGCCTTCGCCCCGTGGCTGCCCCTCGTCAACTTCGAGGCGCAACCCGGGGTCGGGCTCGCGCTGCGCAAGGAGATCCTGCGCCGGCGCGGCCTGTTCGCCGAGGGCGTCGTCCGCCCCCCCGCGAAGCCCCTCCCCGCGGGGCTGGCCGGGCTCATCGACGCCCAGCTGCAGGCCGTCCCCACGCTGTAGGACGCCGTAGGACCGACCGCCCCGCCGAGAGGAACGCCCATGCGCATCGTCCGCTGCGACCGAGGCGGCGACGTCTTCTACGGCGTGCTGTCCGGCGACGGCGAGGGTGGCGAGGTGGAGCGGCTCGATGGCGGCCCGTACGGGGACCGGCGGCCGACCGGCGAGCGCCACCCGCTGGCCGAGGTCCGCCTGCTCGCCCCCGTCGAGCCCAGCAAGATCGTCGCCATCGGGCGCAACTACGCGGAGCACGCGGCCGAGCTGGGCAACGCTGTCCCCGTCGTCCCGATCGTGTTCCTCAAGCCGTCGACCTCCGTTGTCGGGCCCGACGACGCGGTCGAGTACCCGCCGCAGAGCTCGGACGTGCACTACGAGGCCGAGCTGGCCGTCGTCATCGGGCGGCGCTGCCGGTCGGTGTCCGCGGAGGAGTTCGCCGACGTCGTCCTCGGCTACACGTGTGCGAACGACGTGAGCGCTCGGGACCTGCAGAAGAGCGACAAGCAGTGGGGTCGCGCGAAGGGGTTCGACACGTTCTGCCCCCTCGGCCCGTGGGTGGAGACAGACCTCGACCCGGCCGACCTCGCCGTGCGCTGCCGGGTCGGCGGGGAGCTCCGCCAGGACGGGCGCACCTCGCAGATGATCAACTCCGTCGGCGCGCTCATCGCCCACGTCAGCGCGGCCATGACGCTGCTGCCCGGCGACGTCCTGCTGACGGGCACGCCCGCCGGGGTCGGGCCGCTGACCGTCGGCGACACGGTCGAGGTGGAGGTCGAGGGGGTCGGGGTGCTGCGCAACCGCGTGACGGCTCCGCGACCGGACTGAGCACCGGACGGACGGAGCCGGCGGGCCGACCGTATCTGTGAGTGCGCTGAGGATCCCCCGGTCCGGGAGTGCCCGCGGCCCCGACCCGACGGACACTGGGAGGGCGACACCGAACGCCCATCAGGAGGACGTCGTGCCCGACCCCGACGCGCAGCCCTCGCGCCGCGCGGCCCCCACCCGCACCCCCGAGGCGAAGCGCCGGGACGAGAACCCCTGGCGCACCGAGGGTCTCCCCGACGACAAGAAGACCAAGGGCAAGGGGCCCCGCCGCCCGGCCAAGCCGAAGCTCTGGGCCGCCCTGCTCGTCGGCTACCTCGTCGTCTTCGGCCTGCTCACCCTGCAGGACGCCCAGCGCGAGGCCCGGACGATCTCCTACACCGAGTTCACGACCCAGGTCGGCGACCGCAACGTCGAGGAAGTCTTCGCTCGCGGGCAGACGATCGAGGGGATGCTGCGCGAGGCCGCGCCGCTGCCCGGCGAGGACGGGGTCACCTACCGGGAGTTCGTCACCGAGCGCCCCGTCTTCGCCGAGGACGACCTGCTGGCCCAGCTCGAGCGGGCCGACGCGGAGGTGCGCGCGACGCCCGTCATCCAGGACCGCGGCGTCATCGCGAACGTCCTCATCTCCTTCGGGCCGATCCTGCTGCTGGTCTTCTTCTACATCTGGCTGTTCCGCCGGCAGTCGGGCGCCCTCGGCGGGCTGCCCGGCCGTGGGCAGAAGCGCAAGCCGGTCGAGCAGGGCACGGTGCGGGCGACCTTCGCCGACGTCGCGGGCATCGACGAGGTCGAGGACGAGATCTCCGAGGTCGTCGACTTCCTCAAGTCCCCCGACAAGTACCGGCGGCTCGGCGCCCGGGCGCCGAAGGGCGTGCTGCTGGCCGGAGCCCCCGGCACGGGCAAGACGCTGCTCGCGCGGGCCACCGCCGGCGAGGCCGACGTCCCGTTCTTCTCCGCCAGCGCGTCCGAGTTCATCGAGATGATCGTGGGAGTGGGCGCCAGCCGGGTGCGCGAGCTGTTCGCCGAGGCCCGCAAGGTGGCGCCGGCGATCATCTTCATCGACGAGATCGACACCATCGGCCGGGCCCGCGGCGGCGGCCGCGCCGTCGGCGGGCACGACGAGCGGGAGCAGACCCTCAACCAGATCCTCACGGAGATGGACGGCTTCTCCGGCTCCGAGGGCGTGGTGGTCCTCGCCGCGACCAACCGGCCGGACGTCCTCGACCCCGCGCTCCTGCGCCCGGGACGGTTCGACCGCACGATCATGGTCTACCCGCCCGACCAGAAGGGCCGGGTGGAGATCCTCCGCGTCCACACCCGCCACGTGCCGCTCACCGACGACGTCGACCTCGACCGGCTGGCCCGCTCGACCCCCGGCATGACCGGGGCCGAGCTCGCGAACCTCGTCAACGAGGCCGCGCTGCTCGCCGCCCGCCGCGACCACGACCGGGTCACCCCCGCCGACCTCGCGGACGCGCTGGAGAAGGTGCAGCTCGGCGCCGCCCGCGACGTGGTGATGCCGCAGGACGAGCGGCGGCGCACGGCGTACCACGAGGCCGGCCACGCCCTCATGGGCATGCTCTCGCCCGGCTCCGACCCGGTGCGCAAGGTCTCGATCATCCCCCGCGGCCGCGCGCTCGGCGTCACGCTCTCCACTCCGGAGACGGACCGCTACGGGTACGACGCCCGCTACCTCCGCGGGCGGATCATCGGGGCCCTCGGCGGCATGGCCGCCGAG
>JALYNB010000427.1 GCA_030773395.1 Actinomycetota bacterium | reverse complement strand
GCCCCAACCCGACCGCCCCCGAGGCCGCGGCCGACCCGCTGCGCCTCGTCGTTGTCGCTCCCGACGACGCGCCCCCCGGGGAGCGCTACCTGCTGGGTGAGCAGGACGGCCGCGCCTGGTTCGCCGTCGACGCGGCCACCGCCCCGCCGTTGCACGGGGACGCACGGCTCGCGGGGCTGCGGGAGGCCGGGGCGCTGCTGGACGACCGCGACGCGGGTCTGCTGACGCACGCGGTGGCCCTCGCCGCCTGGCACGAGCGGTCGCGGCACTGCCCCCGCTGCGGCGGCCTCACGCACGTCGAGCTGGCCGGTGCCTCCCGCCGGTGCGAGGACTGCGGCACGGAGCACCACCCCCGCACCGACCCCGCTGTGATCATGCTCGTGCACGACGGCCGGGACCGCTGCGTGCTCGGTCGGCAGCCGGGCTGGCCGCCGGGGCTGGCGAGCGTCCTCGCCGGCTTCGTCGAGCCGGGGGAGAGCGCCGAGATGGCCGTGGCGCGCGAGGTGCTCGAGGAGGTGGGTCTCGTCGTCGACCCGCTCACCGTCGGCTACCTCGGGAGTCAGCCCTGGCCCTTCCCCGCCAGCCTCATGCTCGCCTA
Organism: Actinomycetota bacterium; assembly: GCA_030773395.1. Lineage (GTDB taxonomy): Bacteria > Actinomycetota > Actinomycetes > JALYNB01 > JALYNB01 > JALYNB01. The sequence continues at coordinate 5,595 of JALYNB010000427.1, read as the reverse complement.
CACCGCGCAGGTCGGCGACCAGCCCGTCGTCGCCGACCCGGAGGAGCTGGAGTCCGCCCGCTGGTGGACCCGAGCCGAGATCGAGGTCGGCCTCGCGGCGGGGGATCTCCTGCTGCCCCCTCCCGTGTCGATCGCGCACCGGCTCATCAGGGGCTGGCTGGAGCAGGGCTGACAGCGGGCTCACAGGAGTCGCACGGGGAAGGTTGAGCGTCCAACATTGCGGTGGGAGCGGTACCCGCCGACCCATCGCCGAGCCCGGAGGAACACCCGTGCACCGACCCACCGCGCGCGCCCTCGTCGGCGGCGCCGCCGCGCTGACCCTGCTCACGGCCGGCCCCGTGGTCGCCGCGGACCGCGACGACCGCGGCCGTGGGAGTGACCGCGCCGCGCGCACCACGACGTACGCCCTGCCCGGCACGAACGTCTTCCCCGAGGGCGTGGACACGTTCGGCCGCTTCTTCTACGTCACCAGCACCACGAGCGGCGCCGTCTTCCGCGGCGTGATCGGCTCCAGCGACACCGCCGAGTTGTTCCTGCCCGGTGGGCAGGACGGACGCACCGCGGCCGTCGGCATCGAGGCCACCGAGGACCTCCTGGTCGTCGCCGGTGGCGCCACCGGGGACGTGTCCGTGTACGACGGCGAGTCCGGGCGGTTCCTCGCGAGCCACACCGTCACGGGCGGCGCACCGACGTTCATCAACGACATCGCCGTCGCGCCGAACGGAGACGTCTACGCCACCGACTCCGCGCGCGACGCCGTCTACCGCATCCCCGCAGGCGAGGTCGAGGCGTCGTCCGAGCTCGAGGTCTTCGCCGCGTTCGTCGGCGTCGACCCGACCGGCCCGTTCAACGCCAACGGCATCGTCGTCACGAAGGACGGGCGCTACCTCGTCGTCGTGCAGAGCGACACCGGGCGGCTGTTCCGCGTCGCCACGAGTGACGGGTTGATCCGGGAGATCGACCTCGGGGGCGCGACCGTCACGGCCGGGGACGGCCTGGAGATCCAGGGCCGCACGCTGTACGTCGTCCGCAACCGGTTCGAGCTGATCACCGAGGTGCGGCTCGACGGGCGGCTCACGCGGGGCACGGTCGTCGACGAGACCACCGACCCCACGTTCCAGTTCCCGACGACGGCAGCGCTGGACCGGGGACGGCTCCTCGTCGTCAACAGCCAGTTCGACCGGCGCATACCCGGGACGACCGTCGGCGACTTCACGGTCTCCTCGATCAAGCGTCCGTGAATCCCGGGGGCGGCGCCGCTGGCCGCGCGGCCGCTCGGCCGCCCTCCAGAATGCGATCGTGATCCCGACCGGCCTCGGCCCCGCCGGCTCGCCCGCCGTGGCGGGCCGGCGTTCCCCGGGCGACCTCGCCGTGGCCGCCCTGGTCCTGCTGTGGATCCCGGTGGTGCTGGTCTCAGACCGGGGCGCCACGCTCGGCGAGCAGCACCTGCTGGGCGTCGGCAGTGCGGCCCTGCTGCTGGGGCTGCTCCTGCGCGAGTCGGCGCTCGTCCGCCTGCAGGTCGCCGTGCTCGTCGCCTACGCGATGGTCGTGGAGTACACGTTCTCCGTCGGGCTGGGCGCGTACGAGTACCGGCTCGACAACGTCCCGCTGTTCGTCCCGCCCGGGCACGGTCTCGTCTACCTGGCGGCGCTGTGCCTGGGCCGCTCAGCGGCGCTGGCGGCGGTGCGCGGCTGGTTCGTGCCGGGGACGGCGGTCGTCGCGCTCGGCTACGGCCTGTACGGCGTCACGGGAGCTGACCGCCCCGACGCCGTCGGGCTGTTCTGGGCGGGCTGCCTCGTGTGGTTCCTGTGGCGGGGCCGAGCGCCGCTGGTCTACGTCGCGGCGTTCGGTGTGGTCACGTGGCTCGAGCTGCTGGGCACCGCGCTCGGCACGTGGGCGTGGGCGCCGATCGATCCCGTGCTGGGGGTCATCACGATGGGCAACCCCCCGTCCGGGGTGGCGGGGGCGTACTGCTACCTGGACGCGGCCGCCCTGACACTGTCGCCCGTGCTCAGGCGGGCATCGTGCCTGCAGGAGGAGCGACGTCGCGGGAAGACGCCCGGTACCAAGCACTCTCGCGAGCGCCATCCAGACGCTAGTGGTCAGTGATTCATCAATATCACCGCAGTCCATGTCGTGGACATCGACGACATCGAGGTGCGCATCCTCACAACAACGCGTTGAACAACAACAGGGCAACGCGGGGATCGCCGGGCAGGTGATCGCCGTCGTCTGCGACACCAACGTGGGTGTCCTCGCGACGCTGCTCGACACCGGCACCGCCACGTGCGACGCGGGTGGCGGCAGGCTGAGTTCACCCACGTGACCGGGTAGCCGCGCTGTTGGACGAAGGCCGGTCGACGAGGCATCGACGGGCCTCGTCTATACGACGCTGTCTCTGCCGCTGCGCGTGACTGACCACCCGGCCAGACCACGTCCGTCAGCGCTCAGCGCGGCCCGGCCAGCTCCGGCGGCAGCGGTACCCGCGGCGAGTTCGCCGACGCCACGACCTCGCGCGCGAGGTCGTGCACCCTCCGGCCGCGCGACCGGGCCACCCGGCGCAGGCGCTCAAAGGCGTCACGGGCACTGGCGTGCTGCCGCTCGGCCAGCACGCCGATCGCCTGCTCGACCACCACGCGGGCGGCGAGAGCGTGCTCGAGCTGGGTCACGGAGAGCCGCAGCTGCCCCATCTCGTCCAGGGGCGCCGCGGGGCGGTGGGGGCGGTTGCCCGGGTTGAGCTCACCGGCGATGAGGTCGGCGAGGACCATGGCGCTCGTGAGGTCGTCGGCCTCGCTGCCGTCCACCTCCCAGCCCGCCTCCGTGCGGCGGATCATGATGCCGTCGGTCGACTCTCCGAGGTGGGCCCCCACGATCTCGGCGAGCTGCCGGAGGACGGCGAGCGCCTCGTCGTCGACCTCCACGCTCTCGCGGTCGAGCCCGCACAGCGTGCCGACGATCCGCCCCTCCCCGTTGCGGATCGGCACGCCGACATACGAGGTGATGCCGAACTCCTCCCGAGCCAGGGCGTCGGCGTACGCCGGATCCGCAGCCGCGTGGGAGGTGGTGGGGGGCGCTCCGGCGAGGAGCCGGTGGCAGAGCGTGTCAGTGCGCGGGAGCGGCCGGCCCTCCTTCACGCCCGGGATGTCCCCTCGGACGCGCTCGAAGACGAACTCGTCGTCCGTCATGCCGCCGACGAACACGACCTCCATGCCGAGGAGCGTCGCGGCGGTCGAGAGGACCCCGTCGACGGCGGGATGGGACAGGTCGGACGGCATCTCGTGTGCTCCAAAGTGCGACGGGGGCAAGGCGGCGCAGCGCGCCTGTTCCCCAGGTGGACAGTCCGCAGTCATCCGGCGGACGCCCCATTCTGCCTCAGCCACTGTCACGTGGAGTCCGTGGCTGCTCCTCCGTGTCGCGCCGGGATCAGCCGCCCACGACCGCGGGTGCTGCGCTGCGTCAGCCGACGGCGGCGAGGTGGTCCGTGACCTGCTTCAGGCTGGGGTTCGTCAGCGCACTCCCGTCGGCGAAGATCACGGTGGGCACCGTCTGGTTCCCGCCGTTGGCGTTCATGACCTTCTCCGCGGCGGCGGGGTCGTCCTCGATGTCGACCGCGTCGTAGGCGATGCCCTCGCGGTCGAGCTGGCGCTTGAGGCGCACGCAATAGCCGCACCAGGTCGTCGAGTACACCGTCATCTGAGCACCCACGTCGGGCCCCTCCGCTGCCGTCGAGGTCGTCCGGCTGTCCCGGTCTGCCGTCCACAACCCGCCGCCGCGTCGGACCCTTCCCGCGCCGAGGGCTGAGAGGATGCGGACGTGACCGCCGCACCGCTCGCCCCGTCCCGCCCGCCGCTCGCGAGCGGGGCGACAGGGCCGGAGCGGGTGCTCGCGGGGCTCGACCCGGAGCAGCGCGCGGCCGTGCTGGCGGCGCGCGGCCCGGTCTGCATCCTCGCCGGCGCGGGCACGGGCAAGACGCGCACGATCACGCACCGGATCGCGCACGGGGTGCTCACCGGGCAGGTGCCGGCCGGTCAGCTCCTGGCCGTCACGTTCACCGCGCGCGCCGCCGGCGAGCTGCGCGGCCGGCTCCGCGCGCTCGGCGTGGGCGCCGGGGGTGCGGGCGGCGACGTCCCCGTCCAGGCGCGCACCTTCCACGCCGCCGCGCTCCGGCAGCTCGGCTACTTCCACCCCCGCGTGGTCGGGGGAGCCCTCCCCGAGCTGGTCGACTCCAAGGTGCGGCTGGTGGCGACCGCCGCCGCCCGCTGCCGGCTCAGCGTCGACCGCACGGCGGTGCGCGACCTCGCGAGCGAGGTCGAGTGGGCGAAGGCCACCCTCGTCGTGCCCGAGGCGTACGCCGCCGCCGCGACCGCCGCCGGCCGCGAGACGCCCCGGCCATCCGAGGAGGTCGCGCGCGTCTACGCGGCGTACGAGGAGGTCAAGCGCGCCCAGGGTGTCCTCGACTTCGACGACCTGCTACTGCTCACCGCCGCGATGATCGAGCAGCACCGCGACGTCGCCGACGAGCTGCGCGCCCGCTACCGCCACTTCGTCGTCGACGAGTACCAGGACGTCAACCCCCTCCAGCAGCGGCTCCTCGACGCGTGGCTGGGGGGCCGCGACGACCTGTGCGTCGTCGGCGACGCCCAGCAGACAATCTACTCGTTCACGGGGGCCTCGCCCTCCTACCTGCTGGGCTTCTCCCGCCGCTACCCGGGGGCGACCGTGGTGCGGCTGGTCCGCGACTACCGCTCCACGCCGCAGGTCGTGGGCCTCGCCAACGGGGTGCTCGCGACCGCCCGCCGCGCGAGCCGCGACGTGCACGCCCGCCTCGAGCTGGTGGCGCAGCGCCCCGACGGGCCCGACCCCGTCTTCGCGGAGTACGACGACGAGCCGGCCGAGGCCGCGGGGGTCGCCAAGCGCGCGGCCGCCCTGCTCGCCGCGGGCGTGCCCGCGTCGGAGATCGCGGTGCTCTACCGGGTCAACGCGCAGTCGGAGGCCTACGAGAAGGCGCTGGCCGACGCCGGCGTCCCGTACGTCGTCCGCGGCGGCGAGCGGTTCTTCGACCGCCCCGAGGTGCGCCAGGCGGTGCTGCTCCTGCGCGGTGCGGCGCGCTCGGCGGACGTGCCGGCCGACCTCGTCGAGGCCGCGGTGGAGGCCCTGACTGCGGCGGGCTGGACCCCGGGGTCGCCTCCCGCGGGCGGGGCGGCGCTGGAGAGGTGGCAGTCGCTGGCGGCGCTCGCCGCGCTCGCGGAGGACGTCGCGGCGGCGCAGCCCGGAGTGGGACTGGAGGCGTTGGTCCGGGAGGTCGACGAGCGCGCGGCCGCGCAGCACGCGCCGACCGTCGAGGGGGTCACGCTCGCCTCGCTGCACGCTGCCAAGGGCCTGGAGTGGGACGCGGTCTTCCTCGTCGGGCTCGTCGACGGCACCCTGCCGCTCGTGCACGCGGCCACGGACGAGCAGGTGGAGGAGGAGCGCCGGCTGCTCTACGTCGGCGTGACCCGGGCCCGTGAGCACCTCCACGCGTCGTGGGCGCTCGCCCGGCAGCCCGGCGGCCAGCGTCGCCGCCGTCCGTCCCGCTTCCTCGACGGGCTGCTGCCC
>JALYNB010000426.1 GCA_030773395.1 Actinomycetota bacterium | reverse complement strand
CAGCTGGGGTACCTGGACTCGAACCAAGACTAACTGAACCAGAATCAGTCGGGCTGCCAATTACCCCATACCCCATCGGTTCCGACGCTTCGGCTTGTGGCTTCCCCGTCGCAACCGGGAAGACTCTAGCAGACCCCGGGGGCGCCCCCCGCACGAGGGGCGCGGCCCGCCGGTCAGCCCGCCCCGGCCCCGGCCGCTGCGGCACGTGCCCGCTCCAGGCCGGCCCGGACGCGCGCGAGCGTCGTCTCCCGGCCCAGCAGCGCCATGGAGTCGAACAGCGGCGGCGCCACCGGCCGGCCGGTGACGGCGACGTAGAGCGGCCCGAACGCGTGCCGCGGCTTCAGCCCCAGGCCCTCGACCAGGGCCTCCCGTAGCACGGCCTCCACCGCCTGCGGGTCGCCCCACCGCTCCTCCCCCAGGCCCTCCAGCGCCGCCAGCGACGCCGCGAGCACCGGCTCCGCCGACGCCGCGAGCGACTTCGCCGCCGCGCCGGGGTCGACGGCGAGATGCGCCTCGTCGACGAAGAGGAAGGCGACCATGTCGGACGCCTGGGCCAGCCGCCGCAACCGCGTCTGCAGCAACGGGGCGAGCGCCGTGACGAGCCGCTGCTGCTCCGCCGACACCGGGTCGGGCAGCACGTACCCCTGCTGCAGCGCCTCGAGCAACCGCGCCTCGAAGTCGGCCGGATCGAGGAGCCGGATGTGCTCGCCGTTGATCGCGTCGAGCTTCTTCACGTCGAACCGGGCCGGGTTCTTCGAGACACGCGTGACGTCGAACGCCTCGACCATCTCCGCGAGCGTGAAGACCTCGCGCTCGGCGTCGAGCGACCACCCGAGCAGCGCCAGGTAGTTCGCCATCGCCTCCGGCAGGTAGCCCTCGCGCCGGTAGTGCGCGATCGACACCTCCCCGTTGCGCTTGGACAGCGGCTTGCCGTCCTCGCCGGTGATCAGCGGCAGGTGCGCGAAGACGGGCATCTGCTCCTCGGCGAGCCCCATCGCGGCGTACAGCACGCGCTGCCGCGGGACCGACGGCAGCAGGTCCTCCCCCCGGACGATGTGCGTGATCCCCATCAGCACGTCGTCCACGGTCGCGGCCAGCAGGTAGAGCGGGTGCCCGTCGGCCCGCGTCAGCGCCGGGTCGGGGATGAGCGCGTTGTCGAACACGACCTCGCCCCGGATCAAGTCGGAGAACCGCGTCTCCCCTTCGGGCATCCGGAGCCGCCACACCGGCGTGCGCCCCTCTGCCTCGTACGCCGCGACCTGGTCGGGCGTGAGGTCCCGGTGCGCGCCGTCGTAGCCCGGAGCCCGCTTCTCGCGCCGCGCCTGCTCGGCGCGGGCCTCGAGCTCCTCCTTCGTGTCGTACGCCGGGTAGACGGCGCCACGTTCCCGGAGCTGGCCGAGCACCCGGGCGTAGACGTCGAGCCGTTCGCTCTGCCGGTACGGCACGTGCGGGCCGCCCGTCTCCGGGCCCTCGTCCCAGTCGAGCCCCAGCCAGCGCAGCACGTCGAGCGCCCCCGCGTACGCCTCGTCCGTCGCTCGGTTGCGGTCGGTGTCCTCGACGCGGAAGACGAACGCGCCACCGTGCCGGCGGGCGAAGGCCCAGTTGTAGAGGGCGGTGCGCACGTTGCCCACGTGCAGGTCGCCGGACGGCGCGGGCGCGAAGCGGACGCGGACCGGGCGCCCGGGCAGCGCGCCCGGGGCCGTCGGCGTCGGGGACGCGGTCACAGGCCGACCTCCGGCGCCGCCGCCACGCGGTTCGTGAGCGTGCCGATCCCCTGGATGGTGACGGACACCGTCTGGCCCGGCGTCATCGGCCCGATCCCCGCCGGGGTGCCGGTGAGCAGGACGTCGCCAGGCAGCAGGGTCATGGCCGTGCTGACGTACTGCACGAGGCCGGGCAGGTCGTGGATCAGCTGGGATGTCCGCGCCGACTGCCGCGTCTCGCCGTCGAGCGTCGTCGTGATCGCGAGGTCGCGGGCGTCGAGCTCGGTCTCGACCCAGGGCCCGAGTGGGCAGAAGGTGTCGTGGCCCTTGGCGCGGGTCCACTGCCCGTCCGCCGCCTGCTGGTCCCGGGCGGTCACGTCGTTGGCGACCGTGTAGCCGAGCACCACCTCGGCGAACCGCTCCCGCGGCACCTCCTTGCACAGCCGCCCGATGACCAGCGCCAGCTCACCCTCGTAGTCGACGCGCTGGCTGTCGCGCGGGTGCAAGACCGCGTCGCCCGGCCCGATCACCGACGTCGACGGCTTCAGGAAGATCAGCGGCGCCTCCGGCGCCTCCCCGCCCATCTCGGCCGCGTGGTCCGCGTAGTTCTTGCCGATGCAGACGACCTTGCTCGGCAGCACCGGCGCGAGCAGGCGTACGTCGGGCAGGGCGTGCCGCACCCCGGTGGGCTGCACCGGGGCGAAGGGGTGGCCGGCCACCTGGGCGACGACGAGCTCCTGGACCGGAGCGTCGGGGGGGCCCTCCACGATCCCGAAGGACACCTCACCGCGGTGTGCGTACCGCACGATGCGCACGGAGCCGGGCACCTCCTCCTGGACGACCTGACGTGCCCCTCGTGACGGGGCGCTGGGACGACCGGCCCGACGCTACCCGCCTGGCCCCGGCACCCTCGCACCCGCCGCGGGCCCGCGTCGGCGCCCTCGGCCGGGGGCAGGAGCGCGCCGTGGCCCCCTTCTCCGGCGGAACTGAACCCGGCACCGGCTCGCCCCTCGGCGCCCGGGCGACCGCGGACCGGACCACCGCGGGC
>JALYNB010000425.1 GCA_030773395.1 Actinomycetota bacterium | reverse complement strand
GACCCGTCTCCAGACGGACCTGCGCTACCGGCGCGTTACGACGTCACCACGCTCAAGTCCCAAGAGCCGGGAAACCGCAGGTGGTTAGCCTGTTCCCGCAGGTCAGGCCCTGTCCCTACTCGTCGATTTTGCCTGTGGTTCCTGCTGTCCCGCTCCGTGTCGCTCGATTGGTGACACCGATGGTGACACCGGAGCTGGCCGAGTGCACGTGTGCCCTGGCAGCCGGTAGCGGGAGGGCCTGCGTCCGTGCAGCCAGTCGGCAGGTGGCCCGGCCAGCCCCAGCTGGATCGGGGATCGGTATTTGTCGCCGTCCCGGCCGACGCCCCTTGCCCTCCGGCCGCCCGCGCGGAAAACGGGCGTCGGGGTCACGAAGTGGTCGTCGGCAGGACAGCCTGTAGTGCGGCGACGCGGTCGCGGAGCGCGTCGCATACGACCTCGCACAGGGTGAACACGCTCGGGTCGCTGATCGCGTAGAGGACGGCGTTGCCGGCGCGGGTGCGCTCGACGAGCCCGGCGGACGCGAGCACACCGAGGTGCTTGGACGCGTTCTGCTGGCTCAGCCCCACCCGCTCACCGAGCTCCGTCACGCCGGCCGGCCCTGACCGCAGGGCGTCGAGCAGCCGGATGCGGGCCGGCTCGCCGAGCACCCGGAAGCGGTGCGCGACGAGGTCGACCAGGGGGTCGGGCAGCGGCGCGGGAAGAGGCACGCCCCCATCCTAGTTACAACTGATCGGTAGTACAGTTGTGACACCGACCAAGTCCCCGCCCCTCAGACAGGAGAGATCGCCATGGACCCCCGCACTGTGCAGGAGCGCCGAGGCCAGGTGCAGCTCGTCGACGTCCGTGAGCCCGACGAGTGGGCCGTCGGCTACATCGAGGGCTCGACGCACATCCCCCTGGGCGTGCTCCCGGTCCGGCTGGGCGAGCTCGACCCGGCCGTACCCGTCGTGACGGTCTGCCGCAGCGGCGGCCGCGCCGCCCAAGCCGCCGAGCTGCTGACCGAGCGGGGTCTGTCGGCCTCGGTGCTCGACGGCGGAATCACCCGCTGGCAGTCCGAGCGGCTGCCGCTCGTCACCCCCGACACCCGCCCCGACCCCGCCTGATCCCGCCCTCCCGACACCAGGAGCCAGCCGTGATCCAGATCGAGACTCTCGAGACCTCCAGCCTCGGCGACCGCAGCTACCTCACCACCGACGGCCAGGTCGCCGTCGTCGTCGACCCCCAGCGCGACATCGACCGCGTCCTCACCCTCGCCGAGCAGCGCGGCGTGCAGATCACCCACGTCGTGGAGACCCACGTCCACAACGACTACGTCACCGGCGGACTGGAACTCGCGCAGCGCACCGGCGCGACCTACGTCCTCCCCGAGGGCAGCGACGTCACCTTCCAGCACACGCCCGTGGGTGACGGCACCGTCCTGGAGGCCGGGACGATGCGGCTGCGCGCCCTGCACACCCCCGGCCACACCCACCACCACACCAGCTACGCCCTCGCCGACACCGACGGTCAGGTCCAGGCCGTCTTCACCGGCGGCTCCATGCTGTACGGCGCGACCGGCCGGACCGACCTGGTCAGCCCGGAGACCACCGACGAGCTCACCCACGCCCAGTACCACTCCGTGCGCCGGCTCGCCGCCGAACTCCCCGCCGCGACCGAGGTGTTCCCCACCCACGGCTTCGGCAGCTTCTGCTCCGCCACCCCCACCAGCGGCACCGCCTCCACCGTCGGCGAGCAGCAGCGGGTCAACCCCGCCTTCACGCTGGAGGAGCAGGAGTACGTCGACGCCCTCCTCGCCGGCCTCGACGCCTTCCCCGCTCACTACGCGCACATGGCCCCGATCAACCGCAGCGGCCCCGCCCCGGTGGACCTGTCCCTGCCGGAGCCCGTCGACCCCTCGCAGCTTCGCCAGCGGGTAGAGGCCGGGGAGTGGGTCGTGGACCTTCGCGACCGCACCGCCTTCGCCGCCGGTCACCTGAAAGGCACCCTCGGGTTCGAGCTGTCCACCAACTTCCTCACCTACCTCGGCTGGCTCTACCGCTGGGGCACGCCCCTCACCCTGATCGGGGAGACCGAGGAGCAGGTCGCCGAGGCCCGCCGCGAACTCGTCCGGATCGGCATCGACGAGCTCGCCGGCGCCGCCATCGGCGACGTCCAGGCCCTCGCCGACGGTGCGCCCCTGCGCTCTTACCGAATCAGCGACTTCCCCGGCCTCGCTGAGGCCCGCCGGCGCGGACCCGTGCAGGTCCTCGACGCGCGCCGCAACGACGAGCGGGCTCGCGGCTTCGTTCCCGGCAGCCTCCACATCCCGCTGCACGAGCTGCTCGGCCGGGTCGACGAGGTCCCGACGGGCGAGGTCTGGGTCTACTGCGGCTCCGGCTACCGGGCCTCCATCGCCGCGTCCGTGCTCGACCGCCCCGGCCGCCAGGTCGTCCTGGTCAACGACTCCTACGACGCCGTCAACGCCGCCGGCCTAGAGGACGAGCGCCCCACCGAGGGTGCCGGAGCCACCACCGGCTCCGCCCAGTGACCGCTCCCCCCGACTCCACGACACCCGCCCAGGAGGGCCCATGACCACGAGTACGCCTGACCGCGTCGACGCCCCCACCGTCCGCACCTGGCTCACCGACCACGCCGGCGCCGACAAGGTCACGGTGCTCGACGTCCGCACCCCCGCCGAGTTCGAGACCGTCCGCATCCCAGGCTCGATCAACGTCCCGCTGCCCCTGGTCGAGAAGCACGCCGGCCAGCTGGCCGCCCGCCTGCACCGCGACGTCGTGCTGGTCTGCCAGTCCGGAGCCCGCGCCACCCAAGCCCAGCAGCGTCTCGCCGGCGTCGGCGCAGAGCGCCTGCACGTCCTCGACGGCGGCGTCCCCGCCTACGAGACGGCCGGCGGCTCCGTCGTGCGCGGCCCAGCCCGGTGGGCGCTGGAGCGCCAGGTCCGCCTCGTCGCCGGAACCCTCGTGCTCACCAGCATCGCAGCCAGCCTCCGGTGGCCGACCACACGGTTCGTCGCCGGCGGGATCGGGGCCGGTCTCACGATCTCCGCTCTGACCGACACCTGCACGATGGGCCGCGTCCTCGCCGCCCTGCCCTACAACCGAGGCCCCCGGCAGCCCAACCCCGCCGAGATCCTCGACCAGCTCCCCGGCCCGCCGGCCACCCCATGAGGCCGACACATCGCACCACTCCCCGCCGAGGGCAAGGCCGGTCCAGGTCAGGAGCGGGCCGGTGACCGCCGCGCTCGGCCTCGGGGCCGTCATCGGGGTCCTGCTCGGACTACTCGGCGGCGGCGGCTCGATCCTCGCCGTCCCCGCCCTCGTCTACGGCGTCGGTCTCCCGCTAGCCGCCGCCGTCCCGACCAGCCTGCTCGTCGTCGGCATCAGCTCCGCCACCGCGCTGCTCCCGCGCCTGCGCGAGGTCCGCTGGCGCATCGCAGTGGTGTTCGGCGCGGCCGGCACGGCCGCTGCCTTCGCCGGCGCCGCCGTCAACCGGCTGCTGGACCCCAGGCTCGTCCTCGTCGGCTTCGCCGCACTGATGGTCGCCGCCGGCCTGCGGATGCTCCGCGACCAGGTCCCCCTCGGCGGGGACTGCGCCCTCCCCGGCGGAGGGGTCAACTGGCGGGGCTGCCTGCCCAAAGCCGTCGGCAGCGGCCTCGTCGTCGGCTTCCTCACCGGCCTGTTCGGCGTCGGCGGGGGGTTCCTCATCATCCCCGCGCTCGTGCTTCTGCTCGGGCTCCCGATGACTGTCGCCGTGGGGACCAGCCTCGTCATCATCGTGCTCAACAGCGTGGCCGGGTTCCTCGCCCACGCCAGCGGGGTGTCACTCGACTACGGCACGGCTGCCGCGTTCACCGGCACCGCCATCCTCGGCTCGCTCGTCGCGGGGCGGGTCGCCACCCGCCTGCCCGCCGACCGGCTCCGCCGCGCCTTCGCCTACCTCGTCTTCGCCGTCGCCGCGTTCGTCATCGCCCAGGCACTCCTCAACCCCAGCACCGTCAGCGCGTGACCATGCACGCTTTGATCACCGCCACCGGAGAGCCAGGGAGGCCGAGAGGGCTGGGACGTCAGGTGCGTCGCATGTCCTCCGCCTCGCTGGACACGGCCGCGTCCTCGCCCAGCACTGAGCAGGCCCGCAGGATTCGCTGTGTCCTCGCGCGCGAGCAGGTCCGCCGCGATCTCGACGACCTCGGCCTGCACATGGATACGGCAAGCGAGTCTCCCGCCAGGTGCAGCAGGGAACGAGACGCGCACGCCGTGCCCGCCTCGTCGAACTGCGACCCGACCGCGTCACCCAGGCAGCAGCGCAAGAACCACTGAGGAGAACAGCATGTCCACCTACGGCATGAGCGCCAGCGTCGACGCACCGATGGACCAGGTCCTCGACCGCACCAGGGCCGCCCTCGCCGACCAGGGCTTCGGGATACTCACCGAGATCGACGTCGCCGCGACCATGAAGGCCAAGCTCGACGTCGACGTCCCCCCGCAGATCATCCTTGGCGCGTGCAACGCCCCGCTCGCCCGCGAGGGCCTCCAGATCGAACCGGACCTCGGGCTCCTGCTGCCCTGCAACGTCGTCATCCGGCAGGAGGAGGACGGGCGCACACGCCTCTCGGCCCTTGACCCCGCTCTCATGGTCACTGTGCCGGAGCGCCCGGAGCTGGAGCCCATCGCCGCCGAGGCCAAGTCCCGGTTGCAGGCAGCCCTGTCTGCCGTCGCCACTCACAGTCCCTGACGGCCATGCGACCAGACTCTGGTCGTCCCTCCGGTCCTCGCGCAGAAACTCGTGGCCCGCCTCGTGGCCGACCGGGAGAGCGGGATGACGTCGAGTGGGATCGCGGACGCCCTCAACGTGGAGCAGGTGCCCACTGCGTGGCGGCGCTCGCTGGCACGTGAGCACTATGCGCGCCGTACTGGGTAGTTGTGCAGCCAGGTCGGGCCACGATGGACCCCGAGAACGCGCGTTTCTAGCGGTCGTGTGCCTCCCAGCGACTACCAAGTCACTGGCTCGGGCTCTGGTCCCCGACTTCGTCCTCGCGGGGCTCCCCGTCGGGCAGGTCGATCCTGAGGACGCCGTCTCCCCACTCCTCGCCCCACCAGTTTGGAAAGGCGAGATCTCGCCAGCCCTTCCAACGAGCGCGCAGAGTGTCTGCCACGCGTTCGTTCCTCTGGCGCTGGTGGCGATAGCCGGCCCTTCGACGCGTAAAATGCCCCGGTGCTGCCACATGCGCGGATGGACCGCTTTGGGGCGGACCGGGCGACGGGTCAAGGTATGGCCCGGATCGCGGGGGCGCTGGACGCGTCGGCGACCCGACCGCGAGGGGGGCGGGGCGCTGGTACCCCTCCACGGTGCGGGCAGCCCACAACCTGCGGTAACCGGCCACGGCGAACACGGAGCGGAGTCCGGGCGGTGGAGGACCCCGCAGTCCGGACTGCCGGGTTCTGACGCCGTGAGCAGCGGTAGGTCGGGAACTCAAGCTGTAGCTGCGGTGCCGACGACCACGCACGCGGACAAGGCGCTCCTGTGGTCCGACGTGAGGGACTGAGCGAGAGCCACCAGGTCGGCCACGCGGGGGTCCGCGACGCGGTAGTAGGCGAAGCGGCCCCCCCGGCGGACCTCGACGAACCCGCACTGTGCGAGGCAGCCCAAGTGCGCCGACACGCGCCCCTGCGACAGCCCGACGTGGGCGACGCACTCACTCACGGTGCGCTCCTGCGCATCGTCGCCGGGCTGTTCCGCAACCAGATGCCGACCTCCTGCTGTGCCTAGTCGCCGTCGAGGCGCGGGCTCCTGGGCTGTCCTCGCAGCCAGCGGAGTCGCGGTCTGCTGCGCCAGCCACCTCCTCGGCTTCGCTGTCGCCAGCGGGGTTCTGGTCCAAGCACTCAATGGCTCGGCGGCCGTGGCCCTCGGGCTCGGCTTGCTCGTCGTCGTGGTCGCCGTCGCTGTCACCGCACGCCTGCGAAGCCGCCGGCCAACGTCACAAGGAGAGGCTGCCTGTGAACCTTCGACAGCTCCTGGTCGACGCGGCACTGAGCCCGGTTGCCGGGTACCTCGCCACGAAGGCGATGGAGCCGGTGAGCATGAAGCTCTACGAGCTGGAGTCCGAGATTGACCGTGCTCGTGAGGACGTTGTTCGGCCCGGCCCGCCCTACCGGATCGCGGCTGAGAAGACGGCTCGGCTCGTCGGGGTGAACCTCACCGACTCCCAGCTCGACACGGTCGCACTCGGCTTCCATCACGGGCTAGCGGTGAGCTGGGCTCCGGTCTACGCCCTGCTACGGCGCACCGCCAGTCTGAACCCGCTCGCGGCTGGACTCACCACCGGCGCGGCAATGTCGCTCATCGTCGACGTGGGGCTGACCCCGGCCCTCGGGTTCAGCGCGCCCAACCGCGAGTATCCGCTGGCCACGCACCTTCGAGGAGTCGTCGCCCACCTGGTCTTCGGGGTCGCGGTAGCCGGCGTCTTCGAGGTGGGCTGGGGCCTCCTCCGACAGCGGCCGTGACGGGTCGGGTGCTCTCGTCGTGCCCAGGGCCGCGGTGATGGGCGTGGTCACGGCCGTCCGCCGACGAGGCGATCGGGACGACCTGCTGCTTCGCCACCGAGGACATGAGCGGCGAGAAGTCAGGCGCTCGCGCTGAGGTCGGCGACCAGCGCGCGGACCCGTCCGTCGATGTCGTCGACGATGCGGCGGACCGTGTCGATGTCCTGGCCGGCGGGGTCGTCGACCTGCCAGTCCTCGTAGCGGTGGCCGGGGAACACCGGGCAGGTCTCGCCGCAGCCCATCGTGACGATCACGTCGCTCGCCCGCACGGTGTCGGCGTCGAGCACGCGCGGCACGTGGCCCTCGGTCGACAGGCCGCGCTCGGCCAGCACCTCGGCGACGACGGGGTTGACGCCCGCCCCCGGCTCCGAGCCGGCGGAACGGACCTCGACGGCGTCCCCGGCGTGGTGACGGGTCAGCACCATGCCGGCGACGCTGCGCCCTGAGTTGTGGACGCAGGCGAACAGGACGGTGGGTCGGCCGGTCATCAGGGTCTCCCGGTGTGAGGGGTGGGGACGGGCGGCGGGCGCGGCGTGCTCGCCGTACGGGGCCACGCGCGGTCGCCTTTCCCGGGCATCCTCACCCGCCCCCCGGCCTGGAGCGCGCCGGGCCTACCACCGACACGAGCGGGCAGGGTCGGCCTGGCTGCCACCCGCGGCCGTGGGTCGTGGAGGAGGCGGTGCCGTGCCCGAGTGGGTGCAGGCTGGGATGTGGGGACTGCTGTCGGGGGGTGCGCTCGTGGTCGGGGCCGCCGTCGCCTGGCTCGTGCGGGTGCCGCCGCGGGTCATCGCGGGCGTCATGGCCTTCGGCGCGGGAGTGCTGATCTCGGCGCTGGCGTTCGACCTCATGGCCGAGGCCGCCGACGTCGGGGGGCTCGGGCCGACCGCGCTGGGGTTCGTCGCCGGCGCCGTCGTCTACACGGTGGCCAACGTCGCGCTCGCGCGTCGCGGCGCCCGGCACCGCAAGCGCTCGGGCGACGAGCAGCCGAGCGAGGACGAGCACTCCGGCAGCGGCACGGCGCTCGCCCTGGGAGCGCTGCTGGACGGCGTCCCCGAGTCGGTCGTGCTGGGCGTCAGCCTGCTCGGCGGGGGCGGGGTCAGCGTCACCGTCGTCGCCGCCGTCTTCATCTCCAACGTGCCCGAGGGCCTGTCCAGCGCGGCGGGGATGAGGAGCGCCGGACGCAGCGCCCGGTATGTGTTCGGCCTGTGGTCCGCCATCGCGGTCGCCAGCGGCGTCGCGGCGCTCGTCGGCAACCTCGCCCTCGGCGGCGTCTCCCCGGCCGTCATCGCGACGATCACCGCGGTCGCGGCCGGGGCCGTCCTGGCCATGCTCACCGACACCATGATCCCGGAGGCCGTGGAGCGGGCGGGGCTCGCCACCGGCCTCCTCACCGTGCTGGGCTTCCTCACGGCGTTCAGCATCGAGCGACTGGGGGAGTGACCGGACAGTGAGGCGTTCCCCAACCCCCGTTGGGTTGTGCCCAACGGTTCCGTACCCTGAGGCCGCGTCGGCGGTCGTCACCGCCCCCGATCGAAGTGAGGACCGCTGAGCCCCAGGGCGCCGAGCACGGCTTTCGACGACGCTCTCCGCCTGCCCCCGGAAGTCGGCAGCGTGCCCCGTGCCCGGCAGTTCGCGCAGCAGCGCCTGGCCGGCCAGGTGCCGGAGGACGTCGTCGACACCGTCGAGTTGTGCGTGTCGGAGCTGGCGACCAACTGTGTGCTGCACGCGTCCACGGAGTTCGTGATCCGCGTCGACGTCCTCGAGCGTGGGCGCGGGTGTCGCTGACGGACGGCTCGCCCGTGCCGCCGCGGCAGGTCCCGTACGGGCTGTCGGCGGCGACCGGGCGCGGCCTCAGCCTGGTGGCGAACCTCAGCAGCGGCTGGGGGGTCGAGCTGTCGAGCGACGGCAAGACCGTGTGGTGCGAGGTGCTCCCGAGCAGCGGGATGGAGCTCGACGAGGCCGCGCTGCTCGACGCCTGGGGTGATCTGCTCGACGACGACGAGCCGGTCGACACCTCGACCCCACCCGCCCCGACGCCTCCCACGCCCGGCGCGACCATCCGGCTGCTGCGCTACCCGGTCCGCCGGGGCCTGCGCTCTCGGGAGCACGCCGACGCGCTGGTGCGGGAATGCATGCTCCTGCGGGCGGCGTACGACCACGGCGCGTCGAGCGTCCCGGGGCGTCTCGCCGCCCTGGCGGAGATGCTGCAGAGCCGGTACTCGGCGGAGCTCAGCGAGCCGGAGCGCCGCAAGCTCGACGCCTTCGCCCGCGGGAAGGGTGCGGTCGACCTCGACTACCCCCGCGTGCCGCAGGCCGCGGAGGTCGTCGAGCAGTGGCGGACCGTCATCGCCGAGATGGACGAGTACTGCCGCCAGGAGCGCCTGCTGACGCTGTCGACGCCGCCCGACGTGGCTGAGCTGCAGCGCTGGGTGTTCGACGAGTTCGGCCGGCAGCTGGCCGGCGAGGCCCCGCGTCCCTGGCCGGGTCCGCTGGACTGACGCCGCGCGGGACGCCGGGGCAGCCCGGTGCCCGGCGTCAGTGCGGGGCGCTCATCGGCTCGACCGGAGTGCCCGCGCCTCCCGCTGCTGGCCCGCCACGGCTGCCGAGTGGCACCTCCTTGAGGAACAGCGCGACGACCAGCGCCACCACCATGAACGGCACCCCCACGAGGAACACGTCGTCGAGGGCCCTCGAGAAGGCCTCGAGGACGCTCGAGCGCACCGGCTCGGGGAGCGACTGGATGGCCTGGACGTCGTTGGCGTCGACGCCCGCACCGGCCCCCATGGACGCACCGGCGAGCTGCTCGGCCAGGTGGACGGCGAGCTGACTGCTCAGGACCGCGCCGAACACGGCCGCGCCGATCGCCCCCCCGAGCTGCCGGAAGAACGTGACGGCACTCGTCGCCGTACCGAGGTCGCGGAACGACACCGCGTTCTGCACGGCCACCAGCACCGTCTGCATGGTCAGACCGAGTCCCGCGCCGAAGACGAACTCGTAGACCGCCACCTCCCAGTAGGGGGTCTCCGGTCCCGTGCGCGAGAGCAGGAACAGCCCGACCCCGATCACGGCGGCGCCGGTGACCGGGTAGACCTTGTAGCGCCCGGTGCGTGAGATCATCCGCCCCGAGGTGATCGACGTCGTGAAGATGCCCAGCACGGCGGGCAGCATGGCGAGGCCGCTGGCCGTCGGCGACATCCCCTTGACCGTCTGCAGGTAGACGGGGAGGAAGACGATCGTGCCGAACATCGCGACGCCGGCGAGGAAGGCGAACGCGGTGCCCACGCCGAACACGGAGTTGCCGAACAGCCGCAGCGGCAGGATCGGCTCGCTGGCCCGCTGCTCGGTGCGGATGAAGGCCGCGGCGAGCAGTGCGGCGAGGGCCACGAGCGCGAGGGCCCCGGGGGAGGCGTAGCCGTAGGTCTTGCCCGCCCAGTCGAGGTAGAGCAGCAGGGAGGCCACTGCCGACACGATGAGGAGCGCGCCCAGGTAGTCGATCTTGTGCTCGCGGCGGACCACCGGCATCTTGAGCGCCATCGACGTGACGACCAGCGCGGCGAGCCCGATCGGCAGGTTGATCCAGAAGATCCAGCGCCAGCCCGGGCCGTCGGTGAAGAAGCCGCCAAGCAGGGGGCCGGCCACGCTCGAGATCCCGAAGACGGCGCCGAAGTAGCCCTGGTACCGCCCCCGCTCACGGGGCGGGATGACGTCGCCGATGACCACGAAGGCCAGCGCCATGAGGCCGCCGCCGCCGACGCCCTGGACGGCGCGGAAGAGGATCAGCTGCAGCATGTCCTGCGCTGCGCCCGACAGCAGCGACCCCACGAGGAACGTGACGATCGCGGCCTGGAGCACGAGCCGACGCCCGTACAGGTCGGAGATCTTGCCCCAGAGCGGCGTCGACGCCGTGGAGCTCAGCAGGTAGGCGGTGACGACCCACGACAGCTTGTCGAGGCCGCCGAGCTCGCTGACGATCCGGGGCAGCGCGGTGCCCACGATGCTCTGGTCGAGGGCGGCGAGCAGCATCCCCGACATGACCCCGCCGAGCACCACCAGGATCTGGCGGTGGGACAGGTACTGGGGCTGCTCCCCGCCGCCGTCCTGGCCGTCGCCCGGGTCGAGCCGAGCTGCCGGGGGCGGGCCGCCAGGCGCGCCGCTGAGGTCGGAGTCGGCGGATGTGGTCATGAGCCCTCCGGGGGCGAGTAGCGGCGCGCCGCGCGGTCTGACGGGCCAACGACTGTTCTGGGCCAGACATTCCTGGGCAGCAGCTGCCTCCGAGCATGACGAGAGGCCGACCCCGGT
>JALYNB010000424.1 GCA_030773395.1 Actinomycetota bacterium | reverse complement strand
GCCCAGCGGTGCGCGCGGGCCCGGCGTCGGGCGGCGCCGGCCGGCGTGCACGGTGCTCGCGGCCGGCTGTGCCGCTGCTCGCTCTCGTGACACCGCCTTGACCTCCGTTTGCTTGCATTTGCTTGTGGAGGAGTTGGTACAGCGTGGTTGATGCCGGTCAAGGGGTGCTGTCCGCCGAGCGGGTGATGTCCGAACCGGGATGCGGGCGAAGAGAACGAGGCGGGCGGCGTACCGGTGGGTCCGACCTAACCTCGACACCGTCGACGCGCCCGTGCGGCGGCACGCAGAGCTCCGCCCGGCGGAGGGTGACCGGGAGGGCGGAGTCGTGCGATGGGAGTCGCTGTTCGCCGACCTCGAGGGCCAGTTGGAGCGGGCGGAGGCCCTCGACCTGGCCGCGGAGGTGGAGGACCGCACCCGACGGGAGCGGGCCCGGCTGCGGCTCGTCGACCGCCTCCGACCCACGGTCGGCCGGCCCCTGGGGCTCGCCGTGCACGGCGCGGGACGGCTGTCCGGCGCCCTCCGCGCGGTGGGCCCCGACTGGCTGCTGCTGGAGGAGGAGGCGGGTCGGGAGGTGCTCGTGCCGACGGCGCAGGTGCTGGGCGTGCAGGGCCTGACCGGGCAGTCCGCCGAGCCCGGCAGCGAGGGCAGGGTCGCCGCGCGGCTAGACCTGCGCAGTGCGCTGCGCGGGCTCGTGCGTGACCGCGCGCCCGTGCAGGTCGTGCTGCTCGACGGCAGGGGCCTGTCCGGCACGCTCGACCGCGTCGGACAGGACTACTGCGAGCTCGCCGTGCACGCCCCCGGGGAGCCGAGGCGCGCGACCGCCGTGCGCGGGGTCGAGACTCTCCCGCTGGCCGCCCTCTCGTTCGTGCGTCGGGTGGCGGACCGTGGCTGACGCGCTGTGCGGGCCCTACTCCGTGCTCGAGGCCTCCTGCTCGCGGCTGAAGGGGTGGGCGGCCACGAACGCCTCGGTCTCGGCGTACAGCCGCTCGATGTACGACTCCAGCCGGCTCCGCTCGACCCGCCACTGGCCGCGTCCGCCGATCTTGATGGCGGGCAGCTCGCCGGAGCGCACGAGCGCGTACGTCTGCGAGCTGGAGATGTTGAGGATCTCGGCCACCTCGGACAGCTGCAGGAAGCGGTCGGCCACGGAGACCTCCTGGTCCTTCGGCGGGGCGGGCGGCACGTGCTCGAGTCTCGCAGCCCGCGCCCGCTGCCGGTCCGCGTCCTCCACATGCCCGGCCCCACGACGGACCGCGGCGTCCCTGCGGGCACCGGCCCATGCCGGGGCCCGGCCCCACACCCGCAACCGCACTGGCACCCCCAGCGAACGAGAGGTCCCCGCTCGATGACCGACGTCCCGTCCCCCCCAGCCGCCCGGCTGGCCGCTCCCGGATGGCTCGACGCGCGGTTCGTCGCCGGCGTCTTCCTCGTCCTCGTGTCGGTGGTGGCCGGCAGCACTCTGATCGCGCGGGCCGACGACACCGTCGGCGTGTACGCCGTGACGCGCGGCGTCGCCGCGGGGGAGGTGCTGACCACGTCCGATGTGAGCGTCATCCAGGTCGACCTGCCCGAGCCCGCGCGTTACGTGCTCGCCGGCGGGCGGACCCCGGAGGGGCAGGTGCTCGGCCGAGCCGTGGGTGCCGGCGAGCTGCTGGCGGTGGAGGCCGTGCTGCCTCCCGACCGGCTGGAGCCCCGCCGGCTCGTGAGCCTGCCCGTCGACCGGCTCCACGTCAGCCCGGGCCTGCGCCCCGGCGACCTCGTCGACGTCTACTCCTCGCGCGGTACGGCGGAGCAGGTGGTCGCCGCCGACGTCGTCCTCGAGCAGGCGCGCGTCGTGACGGCGGCCCAGGACGACGCCGCCCTCGCGGCGGGTGGCGGGCTGCGGGCCGTGGTGGTGGAGGTCGCCCCCGAGCAGGTCGGGCCTCTCGTGCTCGCCCTGCAGGGCGGTCGGCTCGACCTGGTGACCGTGCGTGGCGGTCAGACGCCGGGTCGCGTCGATGCGGCGGTGTCGCCCGTCGTTGACCCGGCCGCGGGGACGG
>JALYNB010000423.1 GCA_030773395.1 Actinomycetota bacterium | reverse complement strand
CCCTCGCCGGCGAGGGCGCACGGCTGCGGGACGACCAGTGGACGGCGATCGAGGCCCTCGTCCGCGGCCGCCGCCGCGCCCTCGTGGTGCAGCGGACCGGCTGGGGCAAGTCCGCGGTCTACTTCGTAGCGACGGCGCTGCTGCGGGCCCGCGGCTCGGGCCCGACCGTCATCGTCTCCCCGCTCCTGTCGCTCATGCGCAACCAGATCGCGGCGGCGGAGCGGGCGGGGATCCGCGCGGCGACCATCAACTCCACGAACCCGGAGGAGTGGGAGTCGACGTACGCCGACATCCACCGCGGGGGCATCGACGTGCTGCTGCTGTCCCCCGAGCGGCTGAACAACCCGGAGTTCCGCGACAGCGTGATGCCGCGCCTGGCCGCCGAGTGCGGGCTGCTCGTGGTCGATGAGGCGCACTGCATCTCCGACTGGGGCCACGACTTCCGGCCCGACTTTCGCCGGCTGCGCACGCTGCTGACGGAACTGCCGGAGGGCATCCCCGTGCTGGCGACCACCGCGACGGCCAACAGCCGCGTGGTCACCGACGTCGAGGCCGTGCTCGGCCTCGGGCAGGCCGCCGACTCCGACGTGCTCGTGCTGCGCGGCAGCCTCGACCGCGCGTCGCTGCGCCTCGGCGTGCTGAGGCTGCCCTCGACAGCGCACCGCCTCGCGTGGCTCGCCGACCACCTCGGCGACCTGCCGGGCAGCGGGATCATCTACACGCTGACCGTGGCCGCCAGCCGGGAGGTCGCCGAGCACCTCCGGGATCGCGGGCACGCGGTCGCCTCCTACTCCGGTCAGACGGAGCCCGCGGAGCGCCTGGTGGTCGAGGACGACCTGGTCCACAACCGGCTGAAGGCCGTGGTGGCCACGAGCGCTCTCGGCATGGGGTTCGACAAGCCCGACCTGGGCTTCGTCGTCAACTTCGGGGCGCCCAGCAGCGCGATCGCCTACTACCAGCAGGTGGGTCGGGCCGGGCGCGGCGTCGACGACGCGCAGGTCGTGCTGCTCCCCGGCTCTGAGGACCAGGCCGTCTGGGACCACTTCGTCTCCGTGGGCTTCCCGAGGGAGGAGCAGGTGCGGGCCACGCTGGCCGCGCTGGGCGCCAGCAGCCGGCCGCTGAGCACCGCGAGCCTGGAGACGCAGGTCGACCTCTCCCGGACACGCCTGGAGACGATGCTCAAGGTGCTCGACGTCGACGGGGCCGTGCGCCGCGTCCGCGGCGGCTGGGAGGCGACGGGGCGGCCGTGGACGTACGACGCGGAGCGCTACTCCAAGGTCGCGCAGGTGCGGCGCGACGAGCAGCAGGCCATGCGCGACTACACCGCCACGACGGGCTGCCGGATGCGCTTCCTGCGCGAGCAGCTGGACGACCCCGAGGCCGCCGACTGCGGCCGCTGCGACAACTGCGGCGGGCTGGCCGTGCCCGCGTCCGTCAGCGAGGACACCGTGCAGACGGCGACGGAGCGGCTGTCGCGCCCGGGCGTCGTCGTCGACCCGCGCCGCCAGTGGCCGCCCGCGATGCCGTCGCTGGGCGTCGACCTCAAGGGGAAGATCGCAGCCGACGAGGTGGCCGAGCCGGGACGGGCGGTCGCCCGCTTCACCGACCTCGGTCACGGGCCACGGGTGCGCGACGTCCTGGCCCGTGACGAGGACGGTCCCGTGCCCGACGACCTGGTGACGGCGACGGTGCAGGTGCTGGCGGCGTGGGGCTGGTCGGCGCGGCCGGTCGGCGTCGTCAGCGTGGGGTCGCGCCGCCACCCCGTCCTCGTGCGGAGCCTCGCGCAGCGGATCGCGGAGATCGGACGGCTCCCCCACCTCGGCGAGGTGACCCACCGGGGCGAGTCCGCGCGGGGCCGGTCCAACAGCGCCCAGCGGCTGCGCGCCGTGGCCGGGGCCTACGCGCTGACCGCGGACCTCGAGGACGCGCTCCGCGAGGTCCGGGGCCAGCCGCTCCTGCTCGTCGACGACGTCACGGACACCGGCTGGACGCTGACCGTGGTGGCCCGCCTCCTCCGGCGGGCCGGCGCAGGCGCCGTCCACCCCCTCCTGCTTGGCGTGGCCGGGTAGCGGCTACGGCCCGGCCCGCAGCTGCACGGCCAGCAGCGCCGACCGCGCCCAGAGCGCACCGGCCTCGGCC
>JALYNB010000422.1 GCA_030773395.1 Actinomycetota bacterium | reverse complement strand
GTGTCGGCTCACTGCCGAGCACGACGTTCTCGAGGACCGTCAGGTTGTCGGCCAGCATGAAGTGCTGGTGGACCATGCCGATCCCGGCCTCGATCGCGTCGCTCGGCGACCGGAACCGCACCTCGCGCCCGTCGACCTCCAGGGTCCCGGAGTCCGGCCGCTGCATCCCGTAGAGGATCTTCATGAGCGTCGACTTGCCGGCGCCGTTCTCCCCCACGACCGCGTGCACCTCGCCGCGGGCCACGTCGAACGACACGTCGGAGTTGGCCACGACGCCGGGGAAGCGCTTGGTGACGCCCCGGACGCGCACGGCCGGGGCCGTCCCCGCGGTCACTCCCGCCCTCCTCGCCGCCCCCGCCGCCGTCAGCCCTGGGGCGTCGTGGGGACCTTGATCTGCCCCGCGATGATCTGCTGCTCCAGCTCCTCCAGCTGCGGCACGATCGGGTCGACACCGCCGCCCGACGTCGAGTAGCCGACGCCCTCGACGGCCAGGTCGTACGTGCGCGGACCGGGCTCGACCTGGCCGTCGTCCTCCGAGAAGTCGGTGATGAAGTCGAGCACGGCCACGTCGACCCGCTTGACCATCGAGGTGAGGATGACGGGCTGCAGGTCGGGGGGCGCGGTCAGGTACTGGTCGGAGTCGACCCCGATCGCGAGGGCGTCGCCCGCCACCGCCGCCTGGAACACGCCCGTCCCCGAGCCGCCGGCCGCGGCGTAGATGACGGACGCGCCCGCGTCGAGGAGGCCCTGCGCGGCCTCGCGCCCGCGGTCGGGCGCGTTGAACCCCGAGAAGTCCGGCGGCTGGGTGAGGTAGCGGACGGCGACCTGCGCGCCCGGCCGGACGTGCTGCACGCCGGCCACGTAGCCGGCCTCGAACTTCACGAGCAGCGGCGTCTGCACGCCGCCGATGTAGCCGAACGACGTCGACTCGGGCCGGGTGAGCGCGGCGGCCGCTCCCACGAGGAACGACCCCTGCTCCTCGGCGAAGAGCAGGTTCGTGACGTTCTCCGCCTCGACGGTCGGGTCGTCGATGATCGCGAAGGAGGTCTCGGGGGACTGCTCGGCGACGTCCGGCAGCTCCTCGGCGTACGCGAACCCGACCGCGATGACGGGGTTGAAGCCCTGCTCGGCCAGCAGCCGGAGGTTGTCGCCGCGGTTCGTGCCGCCGGCGTTGGGCGACAGCTCCTGGATCTCCACGCCGAGCTCGGTCTTCGCCTGGTCGAGCCCGGCGGCGGCCGCGTCGTTGAAGGACTTGTCGCCACGGCCGCCCACGTCGTACGCGAGGCCGACGCGGATGTCGCTCGCCTCGGCGGCGGGCCCGCCCTCCGTCGCGGGGGACGCGCCGCCGGCGGCGCTCCCGCCGCTGTCACCGCCGCCGCAGCCGGCGAGGGCGAGGGTCGCCCCGGTCAGGACGGCCACCAGGCCGGTACGTCGGATGCGCAAGGGGTGCTCCTCGTTCGGCCCGAGCGGCACCGGGGAGGGGACGGCGGGGGCCTCCCGCGCCGCTCGGCGGTCATCGTAGGGAGCGCGAGGCGGTGGGGGCGGTCCCCGCACCCGCGCGCCACGGCCGGTCCTCGCGGAGAGCGGTCTCACGCCCGGTCTGTCCGGGTGCCCGGGCGTGGCAGGTGGAGTCGCAGGCCGTCCTCCGGTAGATGTGGCGACATGAGCGGCCTGGAGACGGGTCGAGCCGGCCCCCCGGGCCGGCTCGTCGGCGGTCGCTACCGCCTCGACCGGCCGCTGGGCCGCGGGGCGATGGGCACGGTCTGGCGCGGCCACGACACCCGCCTCGGCCGGGACGTCGCGGTCAAGGAGGTCGTGCTGCCGCCGTCCCTGCCGGAGGGCGAGCGGCGCGTGCTCCGGGAGCGCACTCTCCGGGAGGCCCGGGTGACGGCCCGTCTGCGCCACCCCTCGGCGGTCGCCGTGTACGACGTCGTGGAGACCGACGGCCGCCCCTGCCTCGTCATGGAGCTCGTCGAGGCCCGCACCCTCGCCGAGGTCGTCCGCGACACCGGCCCCCTGCCCCCCGCGGAGACCGCGCGGGTCGGCCTCGCCCTGCTCGGGGCCCTCGAGGCCGCCCACGACGCCGGGGTGCTCCACCGCGACGTCAAGCCGGGCAACGTGCTGCTCACGCGGAACGGCCGGGTCGTCCTGTCCGACTTCGGCATCGCCACCTCGGTCGACGACGTCCGGGTCACCAGCACCGGCCTACTGCTCGGCTCCCCCGCCTACATGGCGCCGGAGCGCGCGCGGGGCAGGACGCCCGGCCCCCCGAGCGACCTGTGGTCGCT
>JALYNB010000421.1 GCA_030773395.1 Actinomycetota bacterium | reverse complement strand
TGGCGCGCCCCGGCGCAGCCAAGCGGTCACGACCCGCCTGGGGGATCGGCGCCGCGGTGCTGGCACTGGTCACCGCCGCGGCCTGCGGGCTCCTCGCGTCCCTCGCCCTCTCGGTCCTCCTGCCGCCGGGGCTGGCCGGGACGTCCGACGCGCCGGGGGCGGTGCTCATTGCCGGGGTGGCCCTCGCGCAGGCCCTGGGGGCGCTCGGTGTGGGCGCGTGGGCGACGAGCCCCCGGCGGGGCCGCGGCGGTTCCGGCCTCGCCGCCGAGGTGGGGTTGCGGGTGCGGGCCGTCGACCTGGCGGCCGGCGCGGCGCTCGCCCTGGTCGCGCTCCCGGTGCTCGGCCTCGCGATCAGCCTGCTGGTGGCCGCAGGCCTGCTCGACCTCCGCGATGTCGACAACACCAGCCTGCTGTTCGCCGGGGCCGAGCGCGGCGCGGACTTCCTGCTGGTCGCCGCCTCCGCCGCCCTCCTGGCGCCACTCTGGGAAGAGGTCATGTTCCGCGGGCTGCTCCTGCGGTCGCTGCGGCGCCGGCTGGGCACGGTGCCCGGGGTGGTGCTGTCGAGCGCGGCCTTCGGGCTCCTGCACGCGCAGCCCGGGCGGGGGCTCGCGCTCGTGCTCGTGACCGGCGCGCTCGGCGTGCTCTTCGCCGTGGTCACCGTCCGCGCGGGGCGGCTGGGGCCGGCCATCGTGGCGCACGCGGTCTTCAACGGGACGACGGTCCTGCTCGCCGCGTAGCGCCGGGGCCCGCCGTCGGCGCGCTCCCGGGGTGCGACTGCGTCCTGACCCGTTGACCGGGTCAGAACGCAATCGTTGCGAGTCCTCGGCCCCCTGGTCTCGTGGTCCCCCCGCGCACCCCGCCGGACGTCCGCGACGCCACCGCTCCGCCCCATCGCCCCGGCCGGTCAGTGGCGGCAGCCGCGCGTCAGGCCCCCGCCGGCCGGAGCCAGAAGACGAGCCCGAGGTCCGCGTCGGCGTGCGGGGCGAGGTCCGCGGTCGGCCGGCCCTCGTGAAACGCGACGGCCAGCACCTCGTCCGCGACGCCCTGCCCGTGCTCGAGCAGCGCCTCCCGCAGCCCCTCGGCACCGGTCGGCTCCACCGACCACCACAGCTCGATCCGGTCGCTCACGTCGAGCCCGCTGCGCTTGCGGGCCTCCTGCACGAGGCGTACGGCGTCGCGCGCCAGCCCGGCTCGGTGCAGGGCGGGCGTCACCTCGAGGTCGAGCGCCACCGTCTCGCCGCCGTCGCTCGCCACCGCCCAGCCCGAGCGCGGCGTCTCCGTCAGCACGACCTCGGCAGGTGCCAGCGACACCTCCTCGCCGTCGACTCGGACAGTCGCGGTGCCCAGGGACCGCAGGGCCGCGGCGAGCGCGGCGGCGTCGGCCCCGGCGATGGCCGCCGCGACGGCGGGCGTCCGCTTGCCGAACCGCTTGCCCAGCTCCCGGAACTGCCCCTTCGCCGTCACGTCGACGAGCTCTCCGGCCTGCTCCAGCAGATCGAGCCGGGCCACGTTCAGCTCGTCGGCGACCTCGCGCCGCAGCTCCTCCGGCAGCTCGGCGTACCCGGTCGCGCCGACGAGGGCCCTGTCGAGCGGCTGCCGCATCCGCACTGAGGAGCCCGCGCGCGCCGTACGCCCGAGCTCGACGAGCCGCCGGGTGAGAGCGACCTGGGCCGCGAGATCTGCCCCGTGCGCGGACGGGTCCGCCCACACCTCGCCCACCTCGTCCGCCGGCCACCGGGCGAGGTGCACCGACGACGGTGCCCCCTCCACCACCTCGGCGACGAGCACCGACCAGACCTCCTCGGTCACGAACGGCATGAACGGCGCCATGAGCCGGGTGAGCACCTGCAGGCACTCGTGCAGCGTCGCGAGCGCGGTCGCATCGCCCTCCCAGAACCGCCGTCGCGACCGCCGGACGTACCAGTTCGACAGGTCGTCGACGTACGCCGCGATCCGCTTCCCGGCCCGCGTCGGGTCGAAGCCGTCAAGCGCCTCGGTCACCTCGCGGACGGTGTCCGCGAGCTCGGCCAGCGCCCAGCGGTCGAGCAGCGGCCGCTCGGCGGGCGGCGGCACCGGCACCGAGCCCGGGGTCCAGGGCTGCGCCGTCGGGTCCCCGGGGTCGCCGCCCCGCGCGCCGGCGTACACGACGAGGAACGAGACCGTGTTCCAGTAGGTGAGCAGCAGCGTCCGGACGACCTCCGACAGCGCGCCGTCGCCGACGCGCCGCGCAGACCAGGGCGAGCCGCCGGCGAGCATGAACCAGCGAACGGCGTCCGCGCCGTGCTTCTCGAAGAGCGTGAACGGGTCGAGCACGTTCCCGAGGTGCTTGCTCATCTTGCGACCGCGCTCGTCCAGGATGTGCCCGAGGCAGAGCACGGTCTCGTACGACGACCGGTCGAACACGAGCGTCCCGACCGCCATCAGCGAGTAGAACCAGCCGCGGGTCTGGTCGATCGCCTCGCAGATGAACTGCGCGGGATAGGCGGCCTCGAACGCCTCCCGGTTGCGGTGCGGCGCCCCCCACTGGGCGAACGGCATCGAGCCGGAGTCGTACCAGGCGTCGATGACCTGCGGGACGCGCCGGGACTCCGCCCCGCACTCCGGGCAGGCGAAGTGAACGTCGTCGATGTACGGCCGGTGCGGGTCGAGGCCGGCGAGGTCGTGCCCGGTGCGCTCCGACAACTCGGCCAGCGAGCCGATGCAGACCCGGTGCTCCGGCGTTGCCGTGCACTGCCAGATCGGCAGGGGCGTGCCCCAGTAGCGGTCGCGGGACAGCGCCCAGTCGACGTTGTTGGCGAGCCAGTCGCCGTACCGGCCCGTCTTGATGCCCGCCGGGTGCCAGTCGGTGCGCCCGTTCTCCTCGACGAGGCGTTCCTTGACCTCGGTGGTGCGGATGTACCACGTCGGGAGCGCGTAGTAGATGAGCGCGGTGTCGCAGCGCCAGCAGTGCGGGTAGCTGTGCTCGTAGTCGCGGTAACGGAACAGCAGGTCGCGGGCGCGGAGGTCGGAGACCAGTGCCTTGTCGGCGGTCTTGAAGAACTCGCCGCCGACGAGCGGGAGGTCGTCGGCGAACGTGCCGTCGGCGCGGACGGGGTTCACGACCGGCAGCCCGTACCGTCGGGCCACGGCCATGTCGTCCGCGCCGAACGCCGGCGCCTGGTGGACGAGCCCGGTGCCGTCGTCGGCGGTGACGTAGTCGGCCAGGACGACGCGGTGGGCGTCCGGGATCTCGACGAGGTCGAAGGGCCGGGCGTACGACGAGCCCTCGAGGTCGCGGCCGGGCACGCGCCCGACGACGTCGCCGGTCTCGAACCCGAGGGCACCCAGTAGGGCCTCGGCGACGACGACGGGGGCGGCGTCAGGGGTGCGGACGACGGCGTAGGTGAAGTCGGGGTGGACGGCGACGGCGGTGTTGCTCACCAGCGTCCACGGCGTGGTCGTCCAGACCAGCAGGTCGGCCTTCCCGGCGTACGGGCCGCTGGTGAGCGGCATCCGCACGTACACGCTTGGGTCGGTCACCGTCTGGTAGCCCTGCGCCACCTCATGGTCGGACAGGGCGGTGCCGCAGCGCGGGCAGTACGGCGCGACGCGGCTGTCGAGGACCAGGAGGCCCTTCTCCCAGATCCGCTGAAGCGACCACCAGACGCTCTCGACGTACTCCGGGTCCATCGTCCAGTAGGCCCGGTCCATGTCGACCCAGTAGCCCATGCGCTCGGTGAGGCGCGCGAACTCGTCGACGTGCCGCTGCACGCTCTCCCGGCAGCGGGCGTTGAACTCGGCGATGCCGTAGGACTCGATGTCGGGCTTGCCGCTGAACCCGAGCTCCTTCTCGACGGCGAGCTCGACGGGCAGACCGTGGCAGTCCCAGCCGGCGCGACGGTCCACGGAGAAGCCGCGCATGGTCTTGTACCGGGGGAACAGGTCCTTGAAGACGCGGGCCTCGACGTGGTGGGTGCCCGGCTTGCCGTTCGCGGTCGGCGGGCCCTCGTAGAAGGTCCACGTCGGACCGCCGGCGGTCTGCGCGAGCGACTTCGCGAAGACGTCGTCGGTCTCCCACCGCCGCAGGACCTCGCGCTCCAGCGCGGGCAGGTCGACCTGCGGGGGCAGCGGGCGGAACGGCATCGGGTCCTCCGTCGTCGGGTGGCGCCGCCCCTGCTGGACGGTCCGTACGACGGAGGGACGACGGCTCCCGGAGGGGCCGCCGCGGTACCACCCTCCTTGGACGGCCTCGGGGGACGTCCCGCTCTGGTGTCGCGGTGCCGGGTCTACTGGGCGGCCCGGCTCCCCGGCGGGAGCGGCGCCGCTGTTCTTCCGGCTGCTCAGGGGTGATCTCACGCGGCTCGCACCGCCCGGGCTCGCACCGCCCCCGGGTCGCTCCTCGGCCGCCGGCCGCGCTACCTGTCCCCGTCAACGCTGGTCTTCGGGAGCAGGGTACCGCCCGGCGAGACGCCCGGCCCCTCGGTCAGTCGCCCGGGAGGAGCCGTACGTCGGAGGCTGCGGCGAAGCCGTGCAGCGGCGCGCCGGGGAGCCGAGCGCGTCCGCGGGGCGTGCCGCGTTCCACTTCGGCTGGTTGTCGACGAGGAGCCGCAGGATCTCGGGGCGCGCGTAGTGGCCCGCCGCGTCGACTCACACCTTGACCGCCGTGATCTGCTCGAGGTCGAGGTCGCCGACGACGAGGCGCTCCTCGAGCCCGGTGTGGGGGCCGCCCAGGAAGTTCGCGAACGGGTGGATGACCGCCGACCAGCCCCCGGCAACGCCGACCTTGTCCTGCGGGCCGAGCTCGCGCTCCAGCCAGTCGAGGCACCCCTGGTCGACGGGGTTGCTGGCCGTGACGACGAAGCACTGCCCGGTCAGGGCGTGCGTCTTCATCATCGCCTCGATCTGGGCGTCGGCCACCTCGACGAAGCCGGCATGGTCGACAGCCCCGGCCACGCGCCCGCGTGGATCTGGATGCCCTGCACGATCAGCGCCTGGCGGGCCAGGTTCATCGTGTGCTCCCAGCAGGCGAGCCCGCCGACGCGGCCGACCTGTGTGTCGTACAACGACAGCGTGCACGCCGCGGCCCGCGTGACACCTGACGGGCTGCCACGGCGCGTGGGAGCCTGGCCGGAGCCCGCACGCCTGGAGGTCCGCCCTGTCCCCGTCCGGTCCCGCCGAGGTCGGCCCCACCCCCGACGGCCCCGCCGAGGCCGGCCCCACCCCCGACGGCCCTGCCGAGGCCGGCAGCGCGGTCGCCCCGCGCCGGCGTACCGCCCTCCTGCTCGGCACCGCGGCCCTGGCGCTGCTCGCGGACCTGGTCAGCAA
The DNA here is from genome assembly GCA_030773395.1 of Actinomycetota bacterium. Taxonomy (GTDB): domain Bacteria; phylum Actinomycetota; class Actinomycetes; order JALYNB01; family JALYNB01; genus JALYNB01. Next base: position 4,701 of record JALYNB010000421.1, on the reverse strand, counting down.
GGTCGCCGTCGTCGCGACCCTGCAGGACGGCCCACCGGTCCGGCTGCTCGGCGGGCTGCTCACGCTCACCCACGCCCGCAACCCGGGGGCGGCGTTCAGCATCGGCACCGGCGCCACGTACGTCCTCACGGCGGTGGCGGTGGCCGTCGTGGCGGTGGTGGTCCGCGTCGTCCCCCGCGTCCGGCACGCCGCGTGGGCCCTCGCGCTCGGGCTGCTGCTGGGCGGCGCGCTCGGCAACCTCGTGGACCGGGTGTTCCGCGACCCGGGACCCCTGCGGGGGGCCGTCGTCGACTGGATCCGTGTGCCGCACTGGCCGACGTTCAACCTGGCGGACTGCGGCATCGTCGTCGGGGGGCTGCTGGCCGCCCTGCTGTCCACGCGGGGGCTGGGGCTGGACGGCACCCGCCACGACGACGACCACGCTGTCGAGGGGCGGGCGCACTGACCTCCCGCGGCGGAACCGCGGCGGGCGCGGGGCGTCCCCTCAGTCGAACGTCAGCGTGAGCCGCGGCGGGGTCGCGGTCTCCCGCGGCCCCAGCACCAGCCCGTCCGTGCCGGCGTTCACGACGGCCAGGGTGAGCGTGCTCCCGACCTCCCCCGCGAGGGGGCCGGGGGTGAGCGCGACCGTGTACGACGTGTTCGTCTTCGAGGCCCCCAACGTGCCGAGGACCGTGGTCCCCACCGCGGGCCGCGTGGCGTACGTCAGGCCCGTCTCCGTCCAGCCGTCGTCCCCGACGGGACGGATCGTGGGCTTGTTCGCACTGGCGTTGGTCGTCACGTGCAGGGCCAGGCTCGCGCCGGTGAGGGCACGGCCGGCATACGGCGTGAGGTCGAACTTGAAGTAGGTGACGTCGACGGGGCTGTTGTCGACGCGCAGCCCCGTCGCGGTGCCGTAGTTGCTGGTCGAGGCGGCGCCGCTGACGTAGGTGTCGGCCGTGGGGATGAGCGTCACCGTGCGGGCCTGCGCCGCGGTCGTGAAGCCCCACGTCCGGTCGGCGACGGCGTTGCCGGCCAGGTCCCGCATCCCGCTGACCCTGGCGGTGTAGGTCGTGCCCAGGGCCAGGTCCGACACGGGGTCGAGCGTGGCGGTCGTGCCCGCGGCGTCCAGCATGACGGTAGCCGGGACGGCCGCCGTGCCGGTGCCGGCCGGGACGAGCGTGAACGTCGCGCTGGTGGCCGTCCGCGGGTCCAGGGGCTCGGACGCCCTCGCGGTGACGTCGCCCGCAGGGCTCACTCCCGTGGTCCCGTCGAGCGGACTCTGCGCGGTCAGCTCTGGTGCCGTGGTGTCGGCCGCCGTGTCCGGCCCGAACGCCAGCGTCAGCAGCGGTGGCGTCGAGGTCTCCCGGCTGCCGAGGACCAGACCGTCCGTGCCGGCCGGCTGCAGCGCGAGGCTCAGGAGTCCGCCGACGTCGGCAGCGACCGCGCTCGCGCTCAGGTCGAGGGTGTAGGTCGTGTTCGTCGTCGTGGGCCCCAGGGTGCCCAGCGCCGCGCTCTCCACCGCCGGCCGGGTCGCGTAGGTCAAGCCGCTCTCGGTCCAGGTGTCGTCGGCGACACCGTGCACGGTCGGCTGGTTCGCCGACGCGTTGCTCGTCACCCGAAGGCTGAGGCTCGCCGCGGCGAGGGTGCGCCCGGCGTACGGCGTGAGGTCGTACTTCAGGTAGGTCACCGTCGTCGGGTCACCGTCCACCTGCAGCCCGGTGGCGGTGCCGTAGTTCCCGGTGGCGGCGCTGCTCGTCGCGTACGTGTCGGCGACCGGGGTCAGCCGCACGGTGGCGGCGGCGGTCGTGAGCGTCCACGTGCGGTCGGGGGCGGGACTGCCCAGCGGGTCGCGTACCCCGCTCAGGCGCGCGGTGTAGCTCGTCCCCGGCGCGAGGTCCTGGACGGGGTCGAGCCGTGCCGTGGTCCCCGTTGCGTCCAGGGCGACCGTGGCCGGGACCGGCTCGGTCGTCCCACCCGGCGTCGCGGGCGTCGGCGACAGCGTGAACGTGGACCCGGTCACCGTGGCCGGGTCCAGGGGCTCCGAGAACCGGGCGGTCGCGTCCGTGCCGGGAGCGACCCCGACGGCGCCGTCGAGCGGGCTGATCGCCGCGATCGTCGGAGCGCGGTCAAGGTGGTCGCCGACGGTGACGCCGAGCCGGACGACCTCCGCGCCGTCGGAGCGCCGGCCGCTGTAGGACACCGTCACCTCGGACCCGCCGGTGTCCTGCACGGACAGCAGGCCGAACTGACCGCCGCCGGGAAAGGCGCCGTGGCTGTAGGGCCCGCCCTTGATGCTGCCCGGCCGGTCGAGGGCGGCGGCGTGCAGGACGGGGAAGCCCCCGCCGCCACCGGTGGCGTAGCCGCTGTTCGTGCCGTCCTCCGCGGACAGCATGTGCGCGTCGCCGCTGAGCATGACCAGCGTGCGGTCGATCCGGTGGTCGCGGATGAAGTCCGCGATCTCGCGCCGTTCCGTGCTGTAGCCGCCCCAGTTGTCTCCGCCCGCGGTCACGTCGGCGACCCAGGGGATCGTGTTGACCCAGACGGTCAGCGCCTGCGCGTCCCGGGCGGCGAGGAGCTCGGACTTGAGCCAGGCCTTCTGGGCGGCGCCGAGCATCGTCTTGGCGGCGTCGTCCCGCGCGCCCGACGGGGAGCGCTCGGAGCGGCCGTCGGTCACGAGGAAGCGCACCCGGCCCACGGTGAACGCCTGGTAGGGGGCCACGTCCCCGCTCCCCGCGGCGAGCGGGTGGTGGGGGACGCGCTCCTGGTACGCCGTGCGCGCGGCCGCCTTGGTGGGCGAGGTCCCGTCGGCGTTGTTGGGGCCGTAGTCGTGGTCGTCCCACATGTAGGCGAGCGGCACGGAGCGGTAGAGCGCGGACTGCCGCGGCGAGGCCAGCACGCGGTCGTAGGCGGCGCGGAAGAGCGCGGGGTCGGCGGTGGCGATGTTCTCGTAGTGCAGGTCGCCTGTGTGGACCATGAACAGCGGGTCGGCTGCACGGATCGCGTCGAAGACCGGGTGGTCGGAGCCCGTGGACGCGCAGGAGCCGAAGGCGATCGTGAAGGAGCCCGCGCCCTCCGGGGCGGTCCGGAACGTGCCGCGCTTGGCCTCGTCGACGACGCCGTCGACCTCGACGCCGTAGTGGTAGCGGGTGGCGGGCGCGAGCCCACCGACGGGCAGCGTGACGACGCGGTCGGTCGCGGCGGTGGCGGGCTTCGCGGGCGTGGCCAGCGGCGCCGCCAGGTCCGGCGTCCGGCTGACGAGCAGGCGCACCGCGGGGCTCTCGGCGGACGTGCGGGCCTTGACCACGACCGACGTCGAGGTCAGCGCACCCGACCAGACCCAGGCGACCGTGGTCGCGGCGGTCGCACCAATCCCGTAGACCACCTGGGCCGCGAACACCGCGAGGAGGACAGCGAGGAGCGCGGATCGGGTCCTACCGGCCCCCGCGGTGCCGGTCCTGCTGTCGCCGCGCGCCATCGCACCGCCCTCCTGCCGATCCCGGGGCCTCGGGTCCAGGGTCGGCGGCAGGTCCGGACGTATCAACATCGACGACGCATCCCTGAACAAAATGACCCTGGGTTGACTCATACGGGCCACACCTGTCACCCATCCGGACCACCCGCATCACCCGTGCGGAGGACGCGCCGCCGCCCGTCGGAACGCTCCTGTCACCCCCGCCCGTCATACTTCCGCCGTGCCCGACCGCCGCTCCCTGCCCGTGCCCGAAGGGCTCGAGGGCCTGCGCCTCGACGCCGCGATCGCGCGGTTGTTCGGACTGTCCCGCACCGCCGCGGCGGGGGTCATCGACAGCGGGGACGCCAGCGTCGACGGCGTCGCACGCAGCAGGTCCGACCGGGTCAGCGCCGGCTCCTGGCTGGAGGTCACGTTGCCCGGGCCGGCCGCGCCGCCCCCGCCGCCCGAGGTGGTGCCGGGGCTGCGGGTCGTGCACGACGACGACGACATCGTCGTGGTCGACAAGCCCGTCGGGGTGGCCGCTCACCCCAGCCCGGGCTGGACCGGCCCGACCGTCGTCGGCGGCCTCGTCGCGGCCGGATACCAGGTGGCAAGCGGGGGGGCTGCGGAGCGGCAGGGCATCGTCCACCGGCTCGACGTGGGCACGTCCGGGCTGATGGTGGTGGCGAAGAGCGAGCGGGCGTACAGCTCTCTCAAGGACGCGTTCCGGGAGCGCACGGTCGACAAGCGGTACGCCGCGCTCGTGCAGGGCCACCCCGACCCGCTGGTCGGGACGATCGACGCCCCGATCGACCGCCACCCCACCGCGCCGTTCAAGTTCGCGGTCGTCGCCGGGGGCAAGCCGAGCGTCACCCACTACGAGACGGTCGAGGCGTTCCGCGCGGCGTCGCTGCTGGACGTGCACCTGGAAACCGGTCGTACCCACCAGATCCGCGTCCACATGGCCGCCGTGCGGCACCCCTGCGTGGGCGACGTCCAGTACGGGGCCGACCCGGTGCTCGCGGCGCGCCTCCACCTCGAGCGGCAGTGGCTGCACGCCGTCCGCCTGGGCTTCGCGCACCCGGCGGACGGGCGGTGGGTCGAGTTCTCGAGCGAGTTCCCGGCCGACCTGGCGTCCGCGCTGTCGGTGCTGGCGGCCGAGTCGTGAGCGCCCGGCACCGCAAGCCCGGCCTGCTGGGCCGGCTCAACGGCCTCGACGACCGGCTCGTCCCGGGCGCGGCCGCTCGCGTGCAGGGCGCGGCCGACGGGGT
>JALYNB010000420.1 GCA_030773395.1 Actinomycetota bacterium | reverse complement strand
GTGCTGCGCGTGCCGTCGTTGCGCGCCGCCGCGCTCTCGCCGCTGCGGGCGCGCGGCTGGCGCACCACCCCGCAGGAGGCGGTCGCGCTCGTCCAGGGCTTCTCCCGGGCGGACGGCTACTGGCGGTCGCTGCGGCACGCCGTCCTGCCGGAGGCGACGGTCGACTTCACGAGCGTGCGGTGCCCGGTCGTGCTCGCCCAGGGGACGCACGACGTCATCTCCCTGGGTCAGGTGCTGCGGCTCGTCGCGCTCGTCCCGGGGGCCCGCTTCCGCCTGCTGCCGGCCGCCGGGCACAGCGCGGTGGGGGACGTGCCCGACGAGGTCGTCCGCCTCGTCGACGAGGTCGCCGCCCGGTCCGCTCCCCAGCCGACCGCGCTCGCGACCCCGGGCGACCCGCCCCCGCGTCGTCGTAGAGCGAGCTGAACCGACCCTCTGCGACCCCTCTCACAGCCGGGGGGCTGGATGCCCGCAGGCGGGGCGGGCACGACTCGGGCGCTGCTGCAGCCTGATCGAGGAGTCCCCCGGTGAAGCTCAAGCCCGTGTCAGAGCAGGTCGTCGTCGTGATGGGGGCGTCGAGCGGGATCGGCCGCGCGACCGCGCTGCGGTTCGCCGGCGCCGGGGCCAAGGTCGTCGCCTCGGCTCGCAGCGAGCCCGGGCTCGCGTCGCTCGTCCAGGAGATCCGGGCCGCGGGTGGCGACGCCGTCGCCGTCCCGGCCGACGTCTCCCGGCCCGCCGAGGTGGAGGCCGTCGCCGCGCGCGCGGTGGCGGAGTACGGCCGCCTCGACAGCTGGGTGCACCTCGCCGCGGTGCTGGTCGTCGCGCCCTTCGAGAAGACGACGCCGGAGGAGTTCGAGCGAGTCCTCGCCGTCAACCTCCTCGGTCAGGTCAACGGGGCGCGGGCCGCGCTGCCGCACCTGCGTCGCGCGGGGGGCGGCGCCCTCATCCACGTGACGTCGATGGGGGCGCGGCGCGGCGTGCCCCTGCAGACGGCCTACATCGCCTCCAAGCACGGCGTCGCGGGGTTCGTGGAGACGCTGCGCACCGAGCTGCAGCGGGAGGGCGCGCCGATCGCGGTCACGAACCTCATGCCCGCCACGATCAACACGCCCCTGTTCGACAAGGCCCGCACGAAGATCGGCGTGAAGCCGGTCGCCCCGCCGCCCGTCTACCAGCCCCGCGTGGTCGTCGAGGCGATCGTGCACGCCGCGCAGCACCCGACCCGCGACATGGTCGTGGGCGGCAGCGCCCGCGCGCTTCTCACGTCGAACCTGCTGGCCGCCCCGCTCGTCGACGTGCTCATGCGCACGTGGGGCACCGACGTGCACTACACCGACGACCCGAAGAGCGAGCGCGACCCCGACAACCTCTTCGCGCCGCTGCCCGCCCACGACACCGTCGAGGGCACGGTGGGCGACCACGCCCTGGACCGCAGCGTGTGGACCTGGCTCTCCCAGGGGCGGGTACGGGCGGCGGCGGTGTTGACCGAGGCGATGCGGGGCTCCTTCGTGCGGTAGCGCGCCACCGAGGAGGCCCGGCCCGCGCCCGCCCGCCCGCCCGCGCTCGCTCTCTCGCTCAGGAGGGTGCCCTCCCGACGGCGTGAGCGGGGCCACACCTGGGGAGGCTCTGACCCTCGGCGCTGGATGCGCCGCTGGGACGAGAGCGGGAGGACGCCGTGACAGCAGGACCCCCAGGCGAGGGCGGGATCGCCGAGGACCACATGCGGTCGGCCCCGACCCCAGGTGGCGAGACGATCTGCTCGGGCTGCGACGGCACCGGGCAGAAGGACGGTAGTGACTGCCCGACCTGCGGAGGCACGGGCATGGTCGACGAGCCGGCGGGAGGCGCGTGAGCATGACAGACGACCGCGATGTGATGGTGCTGAGCGGGGTGCGGACCGCGATCGGCAAGTACTCCGGCGGCCTCAAGGACGTGCCACCGGCCGACCTGGCCGCGCTCGTGACCCGCGAGGCGGTCTCGCGCGCGGGCGTCGAGCCCGCCGACGTCGGTCACGTCGTGTTCGGCAACGTGATCCATACGGAGCCGCGCGACATGTACCTGTCCCGGGTGGCGGCGATCAACGGCGGGCTCCCCGTGGAGACGCCGGCGTTCACCCTGAACCGGCTCTGCGGCAGCGGCCTGCAGGCCGTCGTCTCCGCCGCCCAGGCGATCAAGCTGAGCGACACGGACGTCGCGGTCGCCGGGGGCGCGGAGGGCATGAGCCGTGGCCAGTACTGGGTGCCGGGCCTGCGGCACGGGCAGCGGATGGGCGACGGGCGCACCATCGACGCGACCGTCGGCGCCCTCACCGACCCCTTCGACGACTGCCACATGGGCATCACCGCCGAGAACGTGGCCGAGAAGTGGGGCATCTCCCGGGAGGACCAGGACGCGCTCGCGGTCGAGAGCCACCGTCGGGCCGCGGCCGCCACCGAGGCCGGGGAGTTCTCCGACCAGATCGTCCCCGTCCCCGTGAAGACGCGGAAGGGCACGGTCGAGTTCGCCACGGACGAGCACATCCGGGCGGGCGTCGACATGGAGGCGATGGCCAAGCTCCGGCCCGCGTTCGCGGGCGCCGGCAGCGTGACCGCGGGCAACGCCTCGGGCGTCAACGACGCGGCCGCCGCGGTGGTGCTCATGGAGCGCGGCGCGATGGAGTCCCGGGGGCTGCAGCCCCTCGGTCGGCTCGTGGCCTACAGCCACGCGGGCGTCGAGCCCAAGTACATGGGCATCGGCCCCACGCCGGCGATCCGCAAGGTCCTCGACCGGGCCGGGATGAAGCTCGACGAGATCGACGTCATCGAGCTCAACGAGGCCTTCGCCGCCCAGGCGCTCGCGGTCATGCGCGACCTCGACCTCGACCCGGCGAAGACCAACCCGGTCGGCAGCGGTATCTCGCTCGGCCACCCCATCGGCGCCACCGGGTGCATCCTCACGGTGAAGGCGCTGCACCGCCTGAAGCGCACGGGCGGCAGGTACGCGCTGGTCTCGATGTGCATCGGCGGCGGCCAGGGCATCGCCGCGATCTTCGAGGCCGCTCAGTAGTACGACGGTCGCGGCCAGCACGCAGCGGCGCCCGGTCGACCTCGCGGGCGAGACCTGCTGGGACGTCTTCTACACCTTTTCGAC
>JALYNB010000419.1 GCA_030773395.1 Actinomycetota bacterium | reverse complement strand
CTCCACGGCGGCCGCGTCGGCGCCGCGCGGCGGCTTCGGCGAGCGGTCCGGGGCGGGCCCGTCCGGCGGCGGGGTTGTGGTGGTCACGGGCGACGAAGGCGAGCGCTCAGACCTCGAGCAGCTCGGCCTCCTTGTGCTTGAGCAGGTCGTCGACCCCCGCGACGTGGCGCTGGGTGAGCTCCTCGAGCTCCTTCTCCGCGCGGCGCACCTCGTCCTCACCGGCCTCGCCGTCCTTGACGAGCCGGTCCAGGTCGTCCTTGGCCTTGCGGCGCACGCTGCGGATGCTGACCTTCGCGTCCTCGGCCTTGCCGCGGACGACCTTCACAAGGTCGCGCCGGCGCTGCTCGGTCAGTTCCGGGAAGACGACGCGGATGATCTTCCCGTCGTTGCTGGGGTTGACGCCGAGGTCGCTGTCGCGGATCGCCTGCTCGATGGCCTTGAGCGACGAGGCGTCGTACGGCGAGATGACGGCCATCCGCGGCTCGGGGACCGTCAGCGACGCCAGCTGGTTCACCGGCGTCATGGCGCCGTAGTAGTCGACGACGATCTTCGAGAACGCGGCGGGGGTCACCCGGCCCGTCCGGACGGTGGCGAAGTCCTCCTTCGCCACGGCGACCGCCTTGTCCATGCGCTCCTCGGCGTCGAGGAGGGTGTCGTCGATCACGGTCGCGCCTTCCGGTGTCGGTGCAGTGACAGTGCGGTCCACCGGGGGGTGGTGGTCGAGATCCTGCCCGACTCCCGGCCCCCGGCGCAGCGGGGTCGGCCCCCAGGGACCGGGGCACCCGTCGCTGTCGCGGCGGTGCGCGGGGGGGTGCTCCGCGCTGCGGGACCGTCAGACCGCCGGGGCGACCAGAGTGCCGATCTTGTCGCCGCGCACGGCCCGGCCGATGTTGCCCTCGCCGAACAGGTCGAAGACGACGATCGGGAGCCCGTTTTCCATGCAGAGGCTGATCGCCGTCGCGTCCATCACCTTCAGGCCGCGAGCGAGCACTTCGTTGTAGTCCAGCCGGTCGAACCGGACGGCGTCCGGGTTCTTGACCGGGTCGGCGTCGTACACGCCGTCGACCTTCGTCGCCTTCAGCACGGCCTGGGCGCCGACCTCGAGCGCCCGCTGCGCGGCGGTGGTGTCGGTGGAGAAGAACGGAGCACCCAGGCCCGCGCCGAAGATCACGACCCGGCCCTTCTCAAGGTGGCGGATCGCTCGCCGCGGCACGTAGGGCTCGGCCACCTGCCCCATCGCGATCGCGGTCTGCACGCGGGTGTCGACCCCGGCCTTCTCGCAGAAGTCCTGCAGCGCCAAGCAGTTGATGACCGTGCCCAGCATCCCCATGTAGTCGGCCCGGCCCCGGTCCATGCCGCCTTGCGACATCGCGGCGCCGCGGAACATGTTCCCGCCGCCGACCACGACGCCCAGCTGGACACCCGTGCTGGCGACCTCGGCGATCTGCCGGGCGATCGAGCGGACCGTGGCCGGGTCGATGCCCAGCGGGTCACCGCCGGCGAACGCCTCCCCCGACAGCTTCAGCAGCACGCGGCTCCACTGCGCCTCGCCGAGCGGCTGCCCGCCGCGACCGGACTGCACGTCCGGCCTGCTCGGCACCGCCGCGGCGGTGCCCAGCGTGGGCGGGGGCACCGCCCTACCGGTCGGCGACGCGCCGGCGGACGACGGGGAGGGGCTCTGGGGGTGGTCCGGCACGTGTCCTCCTCGTCGCCACCGGCGACGTGGGTCGAGCGCGTCCTGCGACGCGCGGGCGGTCCTTCGACGGGCGAAACCGGATCAGGCCTGCCCCACCTCGAAGCGCGCGAAGCGGGTCACGGTGACGCCGGCGGCGTCGAGCACCTGCTTCACGGTCTTCTTGCTGTCCTGGACGGAGGCCTGCTCGAGCAGAACGACGTCCTTGAAGAAGCCGTTGACGCGTCCCTCGACGATCTTGGGCAGGGCCTGCTCGGGCTTGCCCTCCTCGCGGGCGGTCGCCTCGGCGATGCGCCGCTCGTTCTCGACGACGTCCGCGGGGACCTCGTCGCGGGTGACGTAGCTCGGGCGCATCGCGGCGACCTGCATGCCGGCGGCGCGGGCGGCCGCGACGCCGTCGCCGGTGAACTCAACGAGCACGCCCACCTGCGGGGGCAGGTCAGGGTTGCGGCGGTGCATGTAGGCCGCGACCTGGCCGTCGAACACGGCGACCTTGCTGAGGTCGAACTTCTCGCCGAGGACCGCGGCGGTCGCGTCGAGGTTCTCCTGCACGGTCTTCCCGTCAGCCAGCGTCGACGCCAGGAGCTCCGCGGCGTCCGCCGGCTTCGTGGCGGCGGCGTGGGCGGCGATGTCGGCGGCCAGCTGCTGGAACTGCTCGTTCTTCGCGACGAAGTCGGTCTCGCAGTTGAGCTCGATGAGCGCGTTCTCCGCGGCGGCCACGAGGCCGTTCGCTGCCGTGCGGCCCGCACGCTTGCCGACGTCCTTCGCGCCCTTGACGCGCAGGATCTCGACGGCCTTGTCGAAGTCGCCGTCGGTCTCTGTCAGGGCCTTCTTGCAGTCCATCATGCCCGCATTGGTGAGCTCGCGGAGCCGCTTGACGTCCGCGGCGGTGATGTTCGCCATGCGTCTTCTCTCGTCTCGTGTCGTGTCGTCGGGGCGCGCGCTCAGGCGGTGGGCACCTGCGGGTTGGCCGCGGCGGCCTCTGGGGCCGTCGCGCCGGAGCCGGCCTCACCCGCGGCCTGGCCGCCCACGAGCTCCTTCTCCCACTCGGGCATGGGCTCGCCCTGGCCCAGCTCGCCGCCGAGCGACGGCTTCTCGTCGGCGGCGCTCCCGCCGGCGCGGGACATGAGCCCGTCGGCTACGGCGTCGGCGACCACGCGGGTCAGCAGCGCGGCCGCGCGGATCGCGTCGTCGTTGCCCGGGATCGGGTAGTCGACCTCGTCGGGGTCGCAGTTCGTGTCGAGGATCGCGACGACCGGGATGCCCAGCTTGCGGGCCTCGCCGACGGCGATGTGTTCCTTCTTCGTGTCGACGACCCAGACCGCGCTCGGGGTGCGCGTCATGTCGCGGATGCCGCCGAGGGTGCGGTCGAGCTTGACGCGCTCGCGGTCGAGGACGAGCGCCTCCTTCTTCGTCAGCACGGTCGTGCCGCCGGTCTGCTCGATGAGCTCGAGCTCCTTGAGGCGCTGCAGCCGCTTATAGACCGTCGAGAAGTTGGTGAGCATGCCGCCCAGCCAGCGCTGGTTGACGTAGGGCATGCCGACGCGGCGGGCCTCGCGCTCGATGGCCTCCTGCGCCTGCCGCTTCGTGCCGATGAACAGGATCGTGCCGCCGTGGGTGACGGTCTCCTTGACGAAGTCGTAGGCGCGGTCGATGTACCCGAGCGACTGCGTCAGGTCGATGATGTAGATGCCGTTGCGCTCGGTGAAGATGAAGCGCTTCATCTTGGGGTTCCAGCGCTTCGTCTGGTGCCCGAAGTGCACGCCGCTCTCGAGCAGCTGCCTCATGCTGACGACGGCCATGGTGGCCTCTCGTTCGGGCGCGCCGGCGGACCCGCTCTCGAGCGTTCCGCGGCACGCGGCCTCGGTTGTCGCGACGACCGGAGGGTCGTCGCCCTGACGCCCTCGGGGACCGGTGGGTGCCGACCCGGGAGACCCGGGACCGAGGCAGCCGGCTCCGGCCCCGGAGAGGCCGGATGGAGGGCGTGCGTAGTCGGCCCGTCGCCGGGCCGCGAAGACATGGTACGCCGAGCCCGCCGTCGCTCCCGCCTCGGTGTCAACGGCCGACGCCCGTGTCCACACGTGGCCGGTCCGGGGCCTGCGGAGGCCGCCCGGCCGCCAGGGTCGAGCCCGTGACCCGCCCTGCCCGGCCCGCGCTGCCGCTGCTCGCCGCGGTCGTCCTGCTGCTGCTCCTGCCCCCGCTGCCGTCCCAGTTGCCGTCGCCGCTGCCGTCGCCGCGGACGTCACGGCTGGCGCCCGGTCGCCACCCGACCCCAACGGCCATGCGGCCGGCCACCGTCGGGGC
>JALYNB010000418.1 GCA_030773395.1 Actinomycetota bacterium | reverse complement strand
CTACGGCAGGAGCTTCGGGAAGTACTCGGCGTCCACGAGCCGCACGCCGTCGTACGACAGCACCCAGGCCGACCCCTTGGCCGACTCGACCCTGTCGGGCAGGGGGACCCGGTCGCGCTCCGCGACGGCCTCGACGAGCCCGGGAGCGGCGTCGCCCTGGGTGCAGAGCACCGTCGACCGCCCGGCCCGCACGATCGCGTCGAAGCGGCGGAGCGCCCGCTCCGGGTCGCTCTCGTACGCCCTGTCCCCGAGCGCCGGCTCGACCACGACCGGCAACCCGAGCCGCCCGGCCAGCGGGCGGACGGTGTCGAGGCAGCGGACGAGGTCGGCCGACAGCACCTGCTGCGGCCCGAAGACGGGCAGGACGGCGCACGCCGCCTGGGCCTGCCGCCGGCCGATGTCGTCGAGGGGGCGGAGCCGGTCGTCCGCGGCCCAGGTGGCCCGCGACCCCGCGCTCGCATGCCGCAGGACGACGACCGTCGTCGTCTCCGGGTGCTCGAGCAGCCGGCCGATCAGGTCGCGGTCGCGCTCGTGCGTGACCCGCTCGACTGCGGCCGGCGGGGAGAGCCAGTCGAGCCGGTCGACCTCCTCGTTCGGCGAGAACTCGCCGCCCGTGGCCCGGGCGGCCCAGTAGCGCACGACCTTGAGGGCGGGCGAGCCGTCCCGCTCGGTGACCGGGTAGCGCTGCTCGCCGAGCGGCCGTCCGAGGACCGCGGTGACCCCGGTCTCCTCCTCGACCTCGCGCGCCGCGCACGTCAGCAGGTGCTCGCCCGGGTCCAGCTTGCCCTTGGGCAGGGACCAGTCGTCGTACCGGGGCCGGTGCACGAGCGCGATCTCCGGGCCGCCCTCGGCGGGGCGCCACAGGGCCGCACCCCCGGCCCACACCTCGCGCGGACCGCCGGGGCGGGAGCTCACGCCCGGGCCTCGAAGCGCTCGGACGCCTCCTTCGCGCGCTGTCTCGTCCGTTCCAGGAGCACGGCCTGCACGTCGCGGAGCCGCTGCCCGGGCTCCGGCTGCCGCCGTGTCCAGCAGCCGTCCGGCGCGAGGTCCCAGGCGACGACGTCGTCGGCCAACGTGAGGTCGAGGATCGCGGCGAGCTCGGCGCGGGCCGTGGGGTCGGTGACGCGGACGAGGGTCTCGACGCGGCGGTCGAGGTTGCGGTGCATGAAGTCGGCGCTGCCGAGCCACCACTCGGGCTCGCCCCCGGCGGCGAACGCCACCACGCGGGAGTGCTCGAGGAAGCGGCCCACGAGTGAGCGCACACGGATGTTCTCCGACAGACCCGGTACGCCGGGGCGCAGCGCGCAGATGCCTCGGATCACCAGCTCGACCTGCACGCCCGCCTGGGAGGCGCGGTAGAGCGCGTCGATGATGACCTCGTCGACGAGGGCGTTCATCTTCGCCACGATCCGGGCCGGGCGCCCCTCCCGGGCGTGGGCGATCTCCCGCTCGATCCGCTCGACCAGGCCGGCGCGCAGGCGGGTGGGCGCCACGAGCAGCCGCTCGTACCGCGTCTGGCGGGAGTAGCCGGTCAGGACGTTGAACAGGTCCGTCAGGTCCGCGCAGACCTCGGCGTCGGCGGTGAACAGGCCGACGTCCTCGTAGATGCGCGCGGTCTTCGGGTTGTAGTTGCCGGTGCCGATGTGGGCGTAGCGCCGCAGCCCGTTCTTGTCCTGGCGCACGACGAGCGCAACCTTGCAGTGCGTCTTCAGCCCGACGAGGCCGTAGACGACGTGGCAGCCCGCCTTCTCCAGTGCCCTCGCCCACGTGATGTTGGCCTGCTCGTCGAACCGTGCCTTGATCTCGACGAGGACGACGACCTGCTTGCCGGCCTGGGCGGCGTCGATGAGGGCGCGCACGATCGGGCTGTCACCGCTCGTGCGGTACAGCGTGTGCTTGATCGCGAGCACCTTGGGGTCGGCCGCCGCCTGCTCGATGAAGCGCTGCACGCTCGTCGCGAAGGATTCGTACGGGTGGTGCACGAGCACGTCGCTCTCGCGCAGCACGGCGAAGAAGTCGGCCGGCGCCTCACCCTCCACCAGCCGCGGGTGGGAGGCGGGGACGAACGGCTCGTCCTTGAGCTCGGGCCGGTCGAGCCCGTAGAGCGCCCAGAGCGACGCGAGGTCGAGCAGGCCGGGCACCTTCTGCACGTCGCGCTCGTCGACCTCGAGCTCGCGCACGAGCAGGTCGAGAACATGCTCGGGCATGTCGTCCTGCACCTCGAGCCGCACCGCCGGGCCGAACCGCCGCGCCGCCAGCTCGCGCTCCAGCGCCTTCAGGAGGTCCTCGTCGCGGTCCTCCTCGACCTCCAGGTCGGCGTTGCGCGTGACGCGGAACAGGTGGCGCTCGCACACCTCCATGCCCGGGAACAGCGCGTCGAGGTGGGCCCCGATGAGCTCCTCGAGGGGCACGAACTTGCCGTCGTCGACCGGCACGAAGCGCGGCACGTTCGCCGGCACCTTGACGCGCGCGAAGTGCCGGGACCCGGACGAGGGGTCGCGCACGCTGACCGCCAGGTTCAGCGACAGCCCGCTGATGTAGGGGAACGGGTGCGCCGGGTCGACGGCGAGCGGCGTGAGGATCGGGAAGACCTCGGTGCGGAAGTAGCCGTGGAGCCGGTCCCGCTGCTCAGGCGCGAGCTCGCTCCAGTGCAGGATGCAGATGCCCTCGCGCTGCAGGGCGGGCTGGACGTCGTCGAGGAAGCACCGCGCGTGCACCTCGACCAGCTCGCGGGCCTTTCCCGCGATGACCTCGAGCTGCTCCCGCGGGGAGAGCCCGTCGGCGCTGCGGACCGCCAGTCCGGTCTCCCGCCGCCGCTTGAGGCCCGCGACGCGCACCATGAAGAACTCGTCGAGGTTGCTCGCGAAGATCGCCAGGAACTTCGCTCGCTCCAGCAGCGGCGTCTCGGGGTCGCTGGCGCACTCCAGCACCCGGGCGTTGAAGTCGAGCCAGGACACCTCGCGGTTGAGGAACCGGTCGGCGGGCAGCTCCGCGGGCGCGCTCGCCGGCTCCCGCCGCGCGGGTGCCGACACGTCCTCGTCGAGGTCGCTCAGACCGGCCGGGACCGCGGGGACCGTGTCGACGCTCATACCGACCATCCTGCCCACCGCCGGGGGGCCGCTCACGCGCGGGGCGGCATCCGCGACCGGGGAGCCGCCGTCCGACGCGCGCCCGAGTCAGCCCTCCAGCTCGGCGTTGAAGCTGGCCGCGCGCATGCGGGCCAGGGCCATCGCGTCGGCGTAGCGCTGGTCGAAGTCGGGGTCGTCCGCGGCGAGCCGGGCGACGACGAGCGGCGCGTCGACGGGCTCGCCGGAGGGGAGCGCGCGCCGTACCGACACGACGGTCTCGGCCCCGTCGACGTCGGTCCGCGGGCTCCACCGGGCCCGCTCGAGCTCCCCCCGGCGGGTTCGGGCGACCTCCGCCCGGATCACGGCGTACCCCCCGGCGGCGAGCAGGACGAGCAGCAGCACCGCGACCGCGACGACGAGCCCCCGCACCTCAGCCCTGCGGGGTGACCGCGAAGCCGCTGCCCGGCGCGAACGTCGTCACGCTCGGCGGGATCGCCTTCAGCATGTCGATCTGCGCGCAGGACGGGCAGTCCTGGTAGCCGCGCTGGCGCGCCTGGTTGGCGCGGGCGTCGGCCTCGGCGGAGGCGACGCGGGCCTGCGCCTCAGTGATCTGCCCGAACGCCGCCTGCGCCTTGTCGACGGCGCCCTGCACCTCGGGGGAGAGCGTCACGCGGGCCAGGTTGAACCTGATGTCGACCAGGTAGTCGCCCTGCAGCATCGAGCTGAGGTTCTGCGCGAGGGAGACGTTGACCGCCTCCTGCACCCTGGCGATGTTGACGTTGTTCACCGAGCCGAGGGCCTGCCCGCCGCCGGGCAGCGGCGCTGCGGAGCCGGTCGGGGACTGGCCCGCCTGCAAGCTCGCGTTCTGCACGAGCGCGCAGGTGGAGATCAGCTCCACGCACTTGAAGTTGTTGACCTGCACGCGCAGGTCGTTGTTGATGACCGGCCGCACCACCTGGTCGAGGAAGGCGACCCAGCCCTCGTCGCCCTGCCACGGGTAGTAGCGCTCGCCGTCGAGCCCGGTGAAGGTGCGGGTGCCGTAGGAGTCGTCGAACTGCTCGAGGACCGCCTCGTCCTGGTTCAGCGTGAAGAAGATCGTCCCCTCGATGCCGACGTCGACGCCGTCGCTGGTCGGCGTCTTCACCACGTCCACGCCGGGGCGGTCGCCGTTGCCGTCGGCGGAGATCGTGTAGAGCCGCTCCTGTGCCGGGTAGCGGTGCGCGGAGGAGAACATGCCGGTCCACGTCCGGCTCGACGCCGGGCGCACGACCTGGCGGATCTTGTTGTCGTCGAACGGCCCGCCGTTGCGGATCACCGCGATCTCGCCGCCGTTCGTCCGCTCGAAGCCGGTGAGCACGGCGGTGCCGCCGAGGACGACGGCGGCGAGCGCGGTGACGACCGCGGTCGTGACGACGGCCAGGCGCCGTGGCGCCCCCGCCACCGGTGGGCGGGACCTGCCGGCGGGCACCTGCGGCGCGTCGCCGTCCTTCTCCTGGGACCGGGTCGTGAAGGCGTCGAGGGTGGGCGTGCGGGCCACGGGCGCTCCTGTGCGGAGCCGCACGGTCGTCGGGCTCCCGGGACGGCGTGACCCACCGAGATCACGCCGCGTCAGTATGCCGTTGTGGGGCGGCCCGCGGATCGGAACGGCGCGGACGCCGTCGGTTTGCCGTGATCCTCCCACTGCTCACGGTCCTCGCGCCGCAGCCGCGTCGCGGCCCTGAACCGCCTGCGCGAGGCGCCCCTGACCCCACGGCTCCGACCGGAGGCTCTCCTTGTCGGCCAGACGCCCGCCACCGCCTCCGCCATCGCCACCGCGGGCCTCGTCGGCATGGGCGTCGGCGCCCTGGCCACGGGGGGACGGTCACCGACCTGGTGGTCCGCCGCAAGGCGCTCGTCGGTGCCGTCGCGCTGGCCATCGGCGCGGCCCGGAGTGCGCGGGCGACCGACGGGGCGCGCCTCAGCCCGCCGGCCCCCAGGGCAGCGTGGCGATCGTGAGGGCGGTCACCCGCTGCGCGTCGGGGCTGAGTCGGAGCCGGACCCGCTGACCCGAGCGCAGCCGCCGCAGCCCGGACGCGGCGAACGCGTCACCGTCGAAGGGCAGCCGCGTCCCGTCGTCCAGCAGGACCGTGCCGCTCCCGTCGGTTCCGAAGTCCGCGACCGTGCCCTGCACGGCGGGAACCTAACGCCCCCGCGGTACGGCGGTTGCGAGGCCCCCCCACCTGCGCGTCCTCCGGTCTGGCCGGGTCTGGGCGAACCGGGCCGTGGACGATCGCGCTCAGCGCTCGACGGGCTGACCGGTGAGCACGCCGCCCAGCCCCAGGAACGGCTCTCCCACGACGACGCCCGTGGGGCTGATGAGCAGCCGACGGATCTGGTGCTCGTGGCTGCTGCCGCGCATCCGCAGGACGAGCACGCCCCGGTGCAGCTCGCTGGCGGTCTCGACGTGCCGGAACATGATGATCGTGTCGATGAGGCCCGAGACGTGGCTCTCGGTCACCGACGTGCCGCCGACGAGGTGCGGTGACGAGGCCGTCAGGAGGGAGGCCAGGCCGGCCGTCCGGACGAACGAGGTGAGGCCGATGACGAAGCCGCGGTAGCCCTGCGGCGACCCGAGCCGCTCGAGGGCGGAGACGCTGTCGACGACGAGTCGGGCGGGCCGGACCCGCTCGACGAGGTCCTCGATCTCGACGAGGTGGTCGTCCAGCGACGCGACCTCCGGGTACAGCGAGACGATGTGCAGCAGCCCCTGCCGCTCGTACTCGGCGAAGTCGTGCCCGAACGCCGCGCCGTTGGCGAGCACCTGCTCGTGCGTCTCCTCGTACGCCATCACGAGGACCTTCTCGCCGGCGGCGGCGCCCGCGGCGGCGAACTGCGTCGCCAGCAGCGTCTTCCCGGTGCCCGTCGGCCCGGAGACGAGCGTGCTCGAGGAGCGGAAGAATCCGCCGTGCGTCAGGTCGTCGAGGCTGGGGCTGCCCGTCGAGACGCGCTCGGTGACCGCGCCGGGCCGGGCCTGCGGGGCGGTCACCGGGAGCACCATGAGCCCCCGCCCGGGCGAGACCGTGAAGGGCACTTCACCCTTGTGGTGCATGGCGCCGCGCATCTTCAGCACCTCGACCGTGCGCCGCCGGAAGGCGCCTTCCCGCACGTTGCGCAGCAGGACGACGTTGTCGGCGACGAACTCCTCGACCCCGTAGCGCGAGAGGGTGCCGCCCGGGTCGCCCGCGGTCTCGATCGTCAGCACCAGCGTGAGGCCCAGGCCGCGCAGGGACGCGACGAGCCTGCGCAGCATGTGCCGGGCCGCGGCCGGGTCCTCCTGCAGGGACAGGACGCCGCTCAGGCTGTCGACGGCGAGGCGCTCGGCCCCGGTCACGTCGACAGCGCGGCCGATCTGCGCGGCGAGCGTCTCCACGTCGTACCGAGGCCGGTCCTGGGCGCCCGTGCGCAGGAGGGGGGAGGCGTCGACGAAGCGCCAGTCGCCCGCGGCCTCCCAGGCCTCGACGTCCCACCCCAGGGTGCGCAGGTTCGCCCGGAGGGCGGCGGCCGGCTCCTCCAAGGTGACGAACACGCCCGGCTGGCCGGCCCGCACGCCCTCGGCGAGGAACTGTGCCGCGAACAGCGTCTTCGCGCTGCCGGCCTGTCCGGCCACCACCGTCGCGCGCTGGGCGGGCAGCCCGCCCATGGCGACGTGGTCGAAGCCGAGGATGCCGGTCGGCACCTTGCGCACCGACGCGCCCAGCCCGTAGCCGTCGTCGCCGAGCGCCAGGCCTGCGGCGCGGCGGCCCGTTGCGCTCGGGGTCGCCCCAGACGGGGGGCCGGGCTCGCTCACGAGTCCCTCACGGCGGCGTCGGGCCGGGCGGCGGCATCGTCCGCGACCGTCGGCGACGGCCCGCGGAGCAGGCGGAACCACGCGGTCTTCCCGCCCGCGGGGTCGCGCGTCATCGACGCGGAGTCCGCGAGCGCCCGGACGAGGCCGAGCCCCCAGCCGCCCTCGCGGTGCAGGTACGGGTCCTGCTCGGGCATGGCGAGGTCGAGGTCGTGCACGGTGACGACGACGGAGGCCTGGGTGACCGTGAGCCCGACCTCGATCTCCGTGCGCGCGTGCAGGACGGCGTTGCTCACCAGCTCGCTCGTCAGCAGCAGCAGGACCTCCACGGTCTCCGGCGGGAGCTCCGGGGCGTGGGCGCGCACGAACCGCCGGGCCTCACTCACCACCCGCGGGACGGGGTCGACGTGCAGGTGGTGGCTGGCCTGCACCGGGTCGTCGGGCGGCAGCACGTCCGGCAGCAGCCCCTCGCAGCTCACCCGTCTCCTCACTGCGTGGCGGCCAGTGCGTCCCGACGCCGGGGCGCCGGGGCGCCGACGCACCGCTTACCCCGGCCGGGACGTGAGATGCCCGCCGGCCCCCAGCCTGCCGCCTGCGTGGGCAGGGCGCACGACGAGCCGCTCACAGGCGCAGTCGGGGCAGCAGGGCGAGGGTCGCGGGCCCGAGCCCCAACCCCACCGCCTCCGCGAGGTCGGCCGGCGTGTCGACGTCGCGGCGCAGGCCCGGGGTGTCGAGCTCCAGCCGGGCCGCGCCCAGGGCGACGTGCCGGGCGAGCGAGCCCTCGCCGTACGTCGGCTCCAGGGCGACACCCGGCCCGGCGGTGAGCAGGACGGTGCCGGTG
>JALYNB010000417.1 GCA_030773395.1 Actinomycetota bacterium | reverse complement strand
CTCGCACTCGGTGAGCACAGGGTCGTCGAGCTGACCGCTCATCTCGGGTTGGCGCAGTCGACAGTCTCGGCGCACCTCGCCTGCCTGCGGGACTGCGGGTTGGTGACCTCCCGGCCGCAGGGTCGGGCGTCGATGTGGTCACTGGCGACCAGGGCAGAGCTGCTGGATGTGCTCGCCGCCGCCGAGCGGCTGCTCGCCACGACCGGCGATGCCGTGGCCCTCTGTCCGACCTACGGCGAGGAAGCGAGCCGATGAGCACCATGCAGGCCCACGGCCGCCCAGAGCTCTCCCCGGAGATGCGCCGCCGGCTCGGCCGCCGGGCGCAGCTCTTGGCCGGCGCGTCGGTCAGCTACAACGTCGTCGAAGCGGTCATCGCCATCACCGCAGGGGTCGCCGCCGGCTCGGTGGCGCTGATCGGCTTCGGCCTCGACTCGATCGTCGAGGTCTCCAGCGGCCTGATCATCCTGTGGCAGTTCCGCCACGCGCTGCCCGAGTCCCGAGAGCGCCAGGCGCTGCGCCTGATCGCTCTGTCCTTCTTTACCCTGGCTACCTACGTGACGGTGGAGTCGCTGCGGGCTCTGTTCGGCAGCGCCGAACCGGGGAGCTCACCGGTGGGGATCGGCCTGGCAGTGGCCTCGCTGATCGTGATGCCGTTCCTGTCCTGGGCCCAGCGCCGCACCGGCCAGCAGCTCGGCTCCAACGCCGTGGTCGCCGACGGCACCCAGACGCTGCTGTGCACCTACCTGTCCGCCGTGCTCCTCGCCGGCCTCGTGCTCAACGCCACCCTGGGCTGGTCGTGGGCTGACCCCGTCGCTGGACTCGTCATCGCTGCCGTGGCCCTACGCGAGGGCGTCGAGGCCTGGCGAGGCGAGGGCTGCTGCGCGCCGGGAACGGCCGCCAGCGACGGCAACGACGGCGCCTGCGGATGCTCGTCGAGGTGCACCGACGCCTGCTGCAGCGGACAGGCCACGAGATGACCGTCGCCGGCTTGGTGCTCTACCTGGCTGGGGCGGTTGCTGCCTTCGGTGTCCGGACCTGGCTGCACCGTCGGCGCACCGGCAGCACCGGCTTCCACGGCATCTCCGGGCCGCTCGGATGTCGTCGTGGTGGGCCGGCGTGCTCTTCGTAGCGGCCGTGATCCTCGGAGTGGCCAGTCCCGGCCTTGCGCTGGCCGACGTCGTCCCCGCTCCCGAGGACGACGACGCGGTGGCAGCGGCGGGTCTCGTCGTGATGGTGCTGGGCAGCGCCGCGGTCTTGGCCGCGTAGACCGGCATGGGCACCTCATGGCGCATCGGTGTCGACCAGAGCGAGCGGACCGACCTCGTCACCAGTGGCGTCTTCGCCGTCGTCCGCAACCCGATCTTCTCGGCCATGGTCCTCAGCCAGATCGGACTTACCCTCGCCGTGCCCACGTGGCTGTCGATGGTGGCACTGGCCTGCTTGGTCCTGGCCGTCGAGCTGCAAGTCCGGGTCGTGGAGGAGCCCTACCTCGAGCGGACTCACGGCCCTGCCTACCGCCGCCGTGCTCGCGACCGCGTTGCTGTTTGTGTTCGAGTACTCCGTCCGGCCCCGCCGCCAGGGCAGCGGCAAGGCTGCCGCCGTCGCACTGCTGGTCGCGACGGTCACCGTGCTCGCATTCGACCTCGGAATGGGCGGCTGGATGCTGCTGCTGCACTTCAACGAACTCATGCCCGCGCCCACCGACGTCACCTTCCTGTTCCTCATGCAGATCGGCATCGCTCTCGGCTTCCTCACCGGCTACCCGGCAGTGGCGCTGCTGCTCAAGCGCGGCAGCAAGCCAGCGGTCTGACCCATCCCCGCACCCGGACCGCGCCCGTGGCCGCGCCCGGCGGCAGCGCGACGAGCTCCCCGAGGAACTGCCGGGGCGCGAGCAGCTCGGGCACTTCCTTCCGCGTAGGAGCGGCGAGGGGCCTGGTAGGCGGCGGAACGCCGGTGGCCCTGTGCGGGCTCATCCGGTCATGCGCGTCACCGCGCGGTTGTTGGGGTAGTCGGGACGGCGAGCAGGGAGGCGGACGTCACTAGGCGCCGGCACGGCCCTCGCTCATCGCGGGCCCTCGTCCTCAGGCAGGCAGTCACGAGTCCCTCGAGGCGTCGATCCGCATGCACCCGCTCAATGCCGCCACGTTGTCCGCCGACAGTGCGCGGGCCAGCAGCACCAGCTCGGCGACCCTCGGGTCAGTCACTCGGTAGTAGACGTAGCGACCCTCGCGGCGCATGGCGACGAAGCAGCCGGGGACGCCCCTGCCACCAAGCTCGCGATGCTGCGAGGGCAGCGTCGGAGGACCCCGGGGGCGGGGAGCCGGACCAGCCCGCGTAGTCCCCGGACCAGCCCGCGCTCGGTCGCTTCCAGCAGCGCGGGTCAGCGCCTTCGCGCGACGCCGAGTGCCGGTCCGGCGGCGAGCGCGGCCACGGCGAGCACGACCATAGGCAGGTCCCCGGAACGCGCGTAGGGCGTAGCGCCGCGCCGCAGCGGCACCTCGGCGCGGAGCACCGCGGCACTGCCCAGCGGACTGACCGCGACAACCTGCCCGCTCGGTAGCACGACGGCGGAGTAACCGGTGGGAGCCGCCTGCAGCACGGCCCGGCCGAACTCGCGGGCACGCAGCCGCGCCGCCGCGACCTCCGTCGCGGGGACTTCCTCGGTGACGTAGGACGAGGCGTTGGTCGGGACGAGCAGAACCTGCCCCCCGCCGCGCACGGCCTCACGCACGCGGTCAGCGAAGAAGACCTCGTAGGAGATCACGACACCGAGCGGCCCGACGCGGGACGGCAGCACCGCGGTCCCGCGTCCGACCTCGGCGTCCCGCGGCACGAGCGCGGTGACGGGGGTGAGCCGCTCCAGCAGGGCGCGACCGGGGATGTACTCCCCGAACGGCACCCGGTGCTCCTTCTCGTACCGGTCTCGCCGTCGACCGTCGGGGTCCCACAGCACTGCGGCGTTCCTGAAGCTGCTGCTCCGGCTCTCGATGATCCCGGCTACCAGGATGGTGTCGAGGTGGCGGGCCAGGTCGGCTAGCTCCGCGTCTTCAATGGTGCGGTCCAGCGAGTCGGCGACGGTCGCGGTGCTCTCGGGGAACAGCACCAGGTCGGGTGAGCCGGTGACGCCCCGGACGGCAGCAAGCTGCCGCTGGGTGACCTCCCTCGGGTCGGTGAACACGGCAGGCACCCCGCGTGGCCCGCCGCCCTGCACGATCGCAGCGTCGATGACGCCGACGGACGGCGTCGTCACCCCGCCCGCCGCGACTAGCGGTGCGACAGCGGCGGTCACTGCCACCGACGCCGCCACGACCCGGCGCCTCCCGCGCTGGAGCACGAGCGCGGCGAGCGCAACACCGGCAGCACCCGCGACGCCGGTGACGAGAAGCGACCCGCCCAGAGGGGCTGCGACGGCGAACGGTCCGCCCGGCTGGCTGAGGACCAGGGCAGAAAGCGGAAACCCGCCGAGAGGGAACCGGGCCTGCACTGCTTCGAGGAGCACCAGAGCGGCCGGCAGAGCCCACCAGCCCCCGGACCACAGACCCTGCCGGGTGGCGGGAACGACCGCGACGGCCAGGGCCAGCAGCCCGGTCTGCAGCGCCGCCACCGCCACGTATCCGAGCACATGGAAGTCGGTCAGCCAGGCCAGCGTGGGAACGTGGTAGGTGACGCCCGCCACCGCGCCCAGCCAGACCCGGGTGCGCAAGGGTTGGCCGGTGACGGCCAGCGTCACCGCGGCGACACCCAGCGGCAGCAAGAACCACCAGCCCCGCGGCGGCGCGGCAAGGGCCCAGGCAACGCCGGCGGCAAGCGCAAGAACGGTCGCCGCCCGTCCCCGGAGGACCGGCGCGGCGCGGACTCGTCGGATCGCGACGTCCGACAGCAACGGGGGAGTCCTCACCAGGTCAACTCCCGTCCTGCTTCCGGTGCGCCGGTGGGAGCCAGGTTAGGTTGCTCGGATGTCCGGGGCGGACGAGGCGTAATCGGGACGAGCTTCTGGGGGCAGGTGCTGAGTCCGTCTGAGACAGACGACGAAGCGGCGTGTTGCGATGCGACGCGCCGGTGGGTCAGGGGCGTCGCCCGAGCAGCCGCCACCCGGCCTCGGTCGTCGCGGCGACGCCGAGCCCGAACACGAGGTGGGCGAGGAACCCGCGCAGGTGCGTGGATAGGGGGTAGGCGCGGTTCGGGGCGCTGAACCCGA
>JALYNB010000416.1 GCA_030773395.1 Actinomycetota bacterium | reverse complement strand
CCCGGTGGTCGGCCTCGACGGGGTCGAGTGCGCGGCCGGGCCCGACGGCCTCGACGACGTGGAGCTGCTCCTGGCGCCCCACCCCGGCGCCCCCGAGCGGCCGCTCGGCCGGGGCGCGTCCGGCGGCGAGCTGTCGCGGGTCATGCTCGCCGTCGAGGTCGTGTTCGCGGGCACCGACCCCGTCCCGCTGCTGGTCTTCGACGAGGTCGACGCGGGCGTCGGCGGGAAGGCGGCGGTCGAGATCGGCCGTCGGCTGGCGCGGCTCGCCCGCGACCACCAGGTCGTGGTCGTCACCCACCTGCCGCAGGTCGCGGCCTTCGCCGACCGCCACGTGGTGGTCCGCAAGTCCTCGTCCGGCGAGGTGACGACCAGCGGGATCACCACCCTCGACGACGCCGGGCGGGTCGACGAGCTGTCCCGGATGCTCGCCGGCCTCGACGGCTCGGCCCTGGCCAGGGCGCACGCCGAGGAGCTCCTCGCCGTCGCGGGGGCGGGGTCCTGAGCGCGCCCGCCGTGACGGGGCGGAGGCCCGGAGCCGGTCCCGCGGGGGCCCGTTCTGGCAGACTCCCCGGAGTGCGGCTCCTCTCCCGCCGGCCGGGGCCGGGTGCCGCGCCCGGGGAGAGCTCCACGGCCCGGCTCGACCGGCGGACGAAGCGCCTGACCGCCCGCCTGCAGCCGGGCGATGTCGCCGTCATCGACCACTCCGACCTCGACCGCGTCAGCGCGGAGGCACTGGTCGCCTGTCGGGTCGCAGCCGTCGTGAACGCCGCGCAGAGCATCTCCGGCCGCTACCCGAACCTCGGCCCGGAGATCCTGCTCACCGCAGGGGTGCCGCTGCTCGACGCGGTCGGCGAGGGCGTGTTCGACGCGCTCGAGGAGGGCGAGCCGGTCCGGCTCGCCGGCGCCGCGCTGCTGGCCTGCGGCCGGCCCGACGGCGAGGTCGAGGTCGCGACGGGCGTCCTGCTCGACGAGGCCACGGTCGCCGCCGCCATGGCCGAGGCCCGCGCCGGGATGTCGGCGCAGCTCGAAGCCTTCGCCGCGAACACGATGGACTACCTCAAGCGGGAGCGCGACCTGCTGCTCGACGGGGTGGGCGTCCCGGAGGTGCGCACCCGGATCGAGGGCCGCCACGTCCTCATCGTCGTGCGCGGCCACCGCTACAAGGAGGACCTGGCGGTCCTGCGGCCCTACATCCGGGAGTACCGGCCCGTCCTCGTCGGCGTCGATGGCGGGGCCGACGCGCTCCGCGACTCGGGCTACCGGCCCGACATGGTCGTCGGCGACATGGACTCCGTCTCCGACGCGGTGCTGACCGGCGGCGCGGAGGTCGTGGTGCACGCCTACCCCGACGGCCACGCGCCGGGCCTGCAGCGCGTGCAGGCGCTCGGCGTCGAGGCCGTGCTGTTCCCCGCGGCGGGCACGAGCGAGGACGTGGCGATGCTCCTCGCCGACGAGAAGCGCGCCTCGCTCATCGTCGCGGTGGGCACGCACTTCACCCTCGAGGAGTTCCTCGACAAGGGCCGCGCGGGGATGTCGAGCACGTTCCTCACCCGCATGCGGGTCGGCGGCAAGCTCGTCGACGCCAAGGGCGTGAGCCGGCTCTACCGCAGCCGCGTCCGCACGTCCTCGCTGCTGCTCCTCGTGCTCGCGACGCTCGTCACGCTCGCGCTCGCCGTCGGCCTGTCCCCGGCGAGCCAGGCCTACGGCGACCTGCTCGCCGACCGGTGGAGCGACTTCGCGTTCTGGCTGTCGGGCCTCGTGCCGTGAGCCGGTCGGGCCGACCCGGGTGATCGACTTCCGGTACCACCTCATCTCGATCATCGCGGTCTTCCTGGCGCTGGCCATCGGGATCGTCCTCGGCACGACGGCGCTCAACAGCGCCCTCCTCGACGACCTGCGCGCCAACATCTCGAGCCTCACGCAGGACAAGGACGACCTGCGCGGGCAGGTCGCCGACCTCCAGACGAGGCTCGACGACGCCGGGGCCTTCACCGAGGCGACGGCGAGCGCGCTGCTCGCGGGCCGGCTCGCGGGGCGGCAGGTCGTCGTGCTCGCCGCGCCCGGCGCGCCCGGTGACGTCCGCGAGGCGGTCGTCGCGGGTGTGGAGGACGCCGGCGGCGAGGTCGTGGGGCCGGTGCTGCTGCAGGCCGACTACCTGACCCGCGAGCCGGCCGAGGTGGACGACCTCGTCCGCCGCCTGGCGCCGGCCGGCGTCACCCTGCCCGCCGGGTCCGGTGCCGAGCGGCTCGGCTCGCTCCTCGCCTCGGTCCTCGTCACGACGAGCACCACGGCGCCCGGCGCCACGGGGCCGGACGCCCCCGACGCCACGACGACGACCGATCGGGTGCTCGACGGGCTGCGCGACGCGGGGCTCGTCCGCGTGCAGGGCGAGACCCCGGAGCCGGCGCCGCTCGCCGTGCTGGTCGCCGCGCCCGGCCCCGTCGAGGGGGAGGCCGTCGACGAGGAGGTGCTGCGCCAGGAACAGCAGGCCCTGCTCGCCCTCGCCCTGGCGTTCCGCTCGCGCTCGCTGGGCACGGTCGTCGCCGGGCCCGACGAGCCGCCCGGTGGGCGTGGTCTCGTCGCAACGCTGCGCGCGGACGACGCAGTCGCCGACCAGCTGAGCAGCGTGGACGACGCCGGCAGCCCGCAGGGGCGCGTCGCGACGGTGTTCAGCCTGCTGGAGGCCTGGCGCGGCGGTGTCGGGCACTACGGCCGCGGCGACCGGACGAGCGGTCCGCTGCCCGTGCCCCTGCCCGCAGGCC
>JALYNB010000415.1 GCA_030773395.1 Actinomycetota bacterium | reverse complement strand
GGCGAGGCCGGCGACGGCGTCGAGCTCCGTGCCGGCGTGGAAGCCGCCGGGCGTCGAGACGCCGAAACGGAGGCGGGACGCGGCGACGGGGGCGGGCGCGGCGACCTGGAAGACGGCCGTGGCCCGGACGGAGCCCGCCGTGGCCGTCACGGAGAGCGCGCCCGCCGGCGTGGCCGTGGGCACGGTGAGGGTCCGGCTGAACGCCCCGCTGCTGTCGGTGCGGGCGGTCCACGAAGCGGTGCCCGCGGTGACGACGACGCCGGTCCGCCTGGGGAAGCCCGTGCCGCGGGCGGCGGTGGCCGTATTGGCCGGCCCTGAGGACGGGGACAGGGTCAGGGCGGGCGCGGTGGGGGCCGCGACAGCGGGCCGGGCCGCCAGGGCGCCGCCGGCGGGGAGCAGCGCCACGAGGGCCAGGACGAGCAGCAGCAGCAGCCGCGCGGACGCACGCGGAAGAGGGACTTCTCTGGGCACGGGGGGACTCCGGGGAACACGGGAGGAGCCGGCCGGCGGCGGCCGGACGCGCCAAGCTCAGGGGCACGGACGCCGGGAGGCGTCGGTGCAGTCATCGGAGTCCGGGGGGAGCCGGGCGGAGGGCCCGTTCGGGTGGTCGTGGCGCGCGGCACCCACCGAGCGGCGCGCGGCACGACGGGCTAGTCCGGCCCCTCGGTGAGCCGGTCGGGCAGGGGCGGAGTCGCTGTGACGCGTCCCTCGGCGGCCACGGCTCGCCGGAACGCCTCACTCGACTGCGGCGAGCTCGCCACCCGCCAGTCGGTCTCCTTGGCGTAGTCGAACCAGACGACCGCCCGCAGCCGCCGCTCCTGGGCCAGGTCGAACAGCTCCGCGATCCAGGCGGCCTTGTCGCCCCCCGCCTCGGTGCTCCCGACCTCGGTGAGCAGGAGGGGCCGGTCGCTGAGGTCGTCGAGCCGCTCGAGGTCGTCGCCGAGCAGCTCCTCCGGCGACTGCCAGCCGCCCCACGGCAGCGCGGTGCCCCCGTTGTAGCCGTCGAGGCCGACCCAGTCGACGTCGTCGTCCCCCGGGTAGAACTCGGCGTAGTCGGCGCTGCCTGGAGCGCTCACGTTCACCGACCAGACCCAGACGACGTCGGTGCCCTGTTCGGCGAACACGTCGCGGACGTGCCGCCACGCAGCCAGCGCGTCGTCCGGTGAGTTGCCGTTGACCCCGACGCTCCAGGGGTAGTGAGGAGCGTTCAGCTCGTGGGCGAACCGCAGGGCGAGCACGCCGCCCCAGTCGCGAACCTGCCGGGCGTAGGAGGCGATGTAGTCGTCGTGGTCGCCGGCCGCCACCCGGGCGAGGGCGTAACGGGGCTGGTCGACGCCGCCCCCGGCGGTCCACGGCTCCCAGGTGAGCAGCGGTACGGCGCCGAGGTCGGTCGTGCGCTGCGCCCGCTCGCGGTCGAAGCGGGGCCGGCCCTCCCAGGCGGCGTACCACTGGTAGAGGCCCGCGGGGGCGCCCACCCGGTCGGCGAAGCGCCGGACCTCGCCGGGCGAGTCCGCGGCCACCCCGAGTGCCAGCGGCGGCGGCGCCCCGGCGCAGCCGGCCACGGCGAGGCAGACGAGGGCGACCAGCAGGGCGAGCCGGGTCACGCCGAGCAGCGACGCAGGGCGACCACGGTGACGTCGTCCGGCAGTCGTGATCCGCCGGCGACGGCGACCACCCGGGAGACGACCTCGTGCGCGCTGCGGGCGCCCGCGACGGTCTGCACGACGCGGTCGAGGTCCGCGAGGCTCCCCCCGAACAGGTCGAGGAGCCCGTCGCTGAACACGAGCAGCAGGTCCCCGAGGCCGAGCTCGAGGACGCCGGTGCCCCAGGCCCCGCCGGGGACGGCCCCGAGCGGCAGCCCCTCCGACGGGAGCCGCTCCCACGGGCGGTCGGCGTGCACGACCAGTGCCAGGCCGTGGCCCGCATCGGCGAAGTGGACGACGCCGGCGGTCGCGTCGACCCGGGCGTGGAACACCGTGACGAAGGTGCTCGTCTCCTCGAGGTCGGGCTCGAGCGTCTCCGCCGCCCGGGTCAGGGCGAGCCCGAGGTCGTCGTTCGCGGTCGCCCGCATCACCGCGCGCACCGTGGCCATCATGATCGCAGCGCCGACACCCTTGCCCATCACGTCGGCGACCGTGACGACCGCACCATCGGCGCTGGGGTGCCAGTCGAAGAAGTCGCCCCCGACCGCGCGGGCGGGCAGGCACGCCCCCGCCAGCTCGAAGCCGGGCACCTCGGGCACCCACCGGGGCAGCAGGCTCCGCTGCACCTGCGCCGCCCGGTCGAACTCCTCGTCGACCATGAGCTCGGACTGCACGTACGCGGCGAGGTCACGTAGGGTCTCGCGCTCCGACTCGCTGAGCTCCCGCGGAGTGGGGTCGAGCAGGCACAACGTGCCCACGCGGTGCCCGCCGGCGGCTTCAAGGGGCTGGCTCGCGTAGAAGCGGAACGGCCGCTCCGAACGGAGGAGCGGGTTCGCCGCGAACCGCTCGTCGGCGAGCAGGTCCTCGACCACCGTCGTGCCGTCGTCGCGGATGGCCACCGAGCAGAAGGACAGCTCCCGGGGGACCTCCTCGAGGTCGGTGCCGGCCCGCGACTTGAACCACTGCCGGTCGCGGTCGAGCAGGGTCACGAGCGCCACCTGGACGCCGAACAGCCGCTGCGCCATCCGGGTCACCCGGTCGAAGCGCTCTTCGGGCGGGGTGTCGAGCACGGCGAGGTCGTGCAGAGCGGCGAGCCGCGCTTCCTCGTCGAGGTCGATCACCCCGGCGCCGAGCGGGGTCGCCGCGGTGGGCGTGGCCAGGACCCCCGTGACAGGCATTACGGTTGGTCCGGCGGCTGTCACCCCACCGGTGTACCACGCGGACAGCCGGTGGGCGACGCCAGCAGGGTTGGAGCACTCACCTGGGCACCAGCCAGAACAGGAACCGCCGCTTGACCATGACCCACAACAGGGCCAGGACGACCGTGTGGGCGACCGTGCCCTGCACCACATCGGTCTCGTCGAGGGCCGGGATGTTCGCGAGGGCCAGCGCGAGGAACACGTGCATGATGAACACGTAGAGGGTCGCCTGGCCGAGCGGGATGAGGAACCAACCCGCCGCCGCGGCGAGCGGCTTCCAGAACGCCGTGAGCAGGGCGAAGAGGGCGACCAGCACGAGCACGACGGAGACCAGGCGCCCGGGCTCGACGAAGGTCCGCTCGAACCAGCCGCGGTAGACCGCGTTGAAGGTGGCGTCCGGGATGAGGGCCAGGCGGGCGTCGTACGCGTTGGACAAGAACGGGTTGTTCCAGCTGAAGAAAAGCGTGCCGCAGTAGGCGACGACGGCGAGGGTCACGACGGCCCTGCCGGCCGCGGTGCCTGCCGCGTCGAGGAGTCGCTGGCGGTGCCAGCCGGCGACCAGCCCGGTGACGAACAGCACTTGCCAGCTCAGCAGCGGGAAGGAGTCCTCGAACTGCGAGGGCAGCAGCTGCACGCGCGCGACCTCGTTGACCCCGTACAGAACCCAGCTGACCCCGAGCACGACCGGCCAGAGTCGTCGCCGCAGCAGGGCCAGCAGGAGCGGGGCGGCGAGCAGCAGCACGACGTACAGGCCCATGACGTTGAACTGCCACGGGCCCTCCTGCAGCAGCAGGAGGCTCTCGATGACGAAGCCCGGCACGGGGTAGGCGGCGAAGCCGTGGATGTTGGGGTAGAGGTCGTACACGGTGCCGGCCGCGGCGGCCCCGGCGGCTCCCGTGCCCTGGTCGGTGAACGTCGTGACGACCTCGCCCTCCACCCTCGGCCCGACGCTCATCAAGTAGACGACCACGACGACGGCCAGCGAGGTGTAGTACAGCTTCCAGGCCCGCTTCAGCAGCGGGGACGCCGCGGTAGTCAACGGCGACGTCTCGAAGCGCGGGCGGTAGACCAGCCCGAGCACCGCTCCGGAGAGGGCGACGAACAGCTCGGCGCCGCTCACCGGCCCGATGAGCTCCTGGGACAGCAGCTCCCAGAGCGACTCCAGCTGGAGGTGGTTCAGCACGACGAACACGACCGCGAGGCCGCGCAGCATGTCGACACGCAGGTCTCGCCGACCGGGGACGTCGTACCGCCACCGCCCACCGGCTCCGGTGAGCCCGGCCAGGAGCAGCACGAGGGCGACGAGCCCCGCGGCCGCTGTCGCGTAGCGGGCGGTCGCGCCGGTGAGGACCGTCCCGCCGTCCCCGCGGCCGTCGCCGGGTACCAGGGTGACGAGCAGGACGGCGGCGAGCACCTGCAGGCCGGCGAGGGTGGCCAGCGTCCACAGCAGGGTCTGCTGGGTCTCGCGCCGGGGGAGCGGTGGGCGGGGGCGCAGGTCAGTCACGGCGCAGCACGACGCGCCAGCAGTTCACGTCACCCTCCCGCTCGTAGCTCACCTCGTCGACGGCGGCGAGCGCCATCGCGATTCCCCGGCCTGTCTCCGCGGCGTCCTCGGGCAGCACGGCCCCGCTGACGTCGAGCACGGCCTCCCGGCCGGTGTCCCGGAAGCGGGCCTCGACCCGGTCCGGGTAGGCCGCCAGGCGGAGGTTGAGGTCCACCGTGCAGTCACCGCCGGGCTCACCGGCGTGCTCGACGATGTTCGCCACCACCTCGACCACGGCGATCTCGAAGCGCATGCGCGCCCCCGGGTCGAGCTCGGGGGCGTCGTCCCACAGCCGCTCCAGCAGCCCGTGGACGCGCTCGAGGCACTCGGGCTGCGCACACACGTCGAGGACGTGGGTCCCCCGGCCCTCACCGCCCATCGAGCGCCGCCTCGACGCTGTCATACGCACGCAGCACCCGGTCCAGGTTGGTCAGCTGCAGCACCATGGCGACCTGCGGGGTGACCCGCGAGATCCGCAGGTCACCGCCGGCCTGCCGCGCGGTCTTCAGGCCGGCGATGAGGGCGCCGAGCCCCGACGAGTCCATGAACTCGGTCGCGGAGAGGTCGACGACCACCCGCCGCCGGCCGCCCTTCACCGTCTCGGTGAGCAGGGACCGCAGCCGGGGCGCCGCCACCATGTTGAGGCGGCCCTGCGGGGTGATGACGACGGTGTCGGCGTCAACGTCCCGGGTGTCGAACTGCATCAGACGGGGCTCTCCTCGTTGGCGTCGGCGTCGGCGGGCTCGGGCCCGGCGTAGCGGGCGGCTTGGATGATCACTGAGAGCACGACCAAGTCGTAGACCACCCAGCCGATGTTGACGAACGTGCCGAGCGCCGGCGCCTGGCCGACGTACCAGCGCACCAGGCCGATCCCGACGGCGACGACGAGCAGCCCCATTGCCCACAGCTGCGGCTTGATGAGCTCCCACGGCGGGCGGTGACGGCCGGACTCCCGGGTCTTCGGGGTGACCACGAAGCCCAGGCTCTGGCCCATGAAGACGTTCCCGATCGCCGTCGTGCAGGCACGGATCCAGATCGGGAAGAGCGCGAGGCTGTACTGCTGGCCGCGCCAGGTCTTCACGCCCCAGCCGACCACGAGGAACAGCAGCTGGTTCGCGATGAGGAACGGGATCAGCCGGAGGAAGAAGTCCTCGCCCAGACTGTCGACAGGCAGGATCCCCAGTGTGAGGAAGACGATCGGTGCGGCGATGTAGGCGAGCGCGGCGAAGCCGGAAAGGTAGCTCCACATCGTCGCGAAGTACATCAGCCGCTGGGTCCAGCGCATGCCGCGCTGAGTGAGCGGGTTCTCCCGCAGCAGGACCTGGATCGTGCCCTGCGACCAGCGCAGGCGCTGCTGCAGCATCGTGCGCAGGTCCTCGGGCGCGAGGCCGTGGGCGAGGATCTCGTGGTGGTAGACGGTCTTCCACCCGGTGCCGTGCAGCCGCATGGCTGTCGCCATGTCCTCGGTGACCGAGATCGTGGCCAGGGGCATGATCGGCTGCGCCTCGTCGCTGCGGTCGACGTCCACGGCCCGCACCAGTGCCTGCACCGACTCCAGCGCCCCGAGGGGGGACCACTCGCGGTCGGCCAGCCGGTCGAGAGCGGCCTCGTCGACGACGATGCCGCCGCCCAGCTCGCTGTCGCCCTCGAACAGCAGCCCGTCGGCCTCCAGCCCCTCGATCTCGGCGAGATCGGCGCGCAGCGCCTCGAGGTCGGCGGCGACGAGCCCGCGGGAGGCGGCGTCCACGCGCTGCTGGAAGCGGAGGGTGACCTCGGAGACGGGCTCGCCGTCGGCGAGCTCGCGGCGGGTCTCGCGGACGGCGTCGCGCACCTCGGCGAGCGCCCGGGCCGCCGGACCGTGGGCGTCGGGGGACTTCTGCGCCCGCACCAGCACGCGGTCTGCCGTCCGCAGGGCGTCGCGCACCGCGCGCTCGACCTCGCGGACGTAGCCCACGAGGCCTAGCTGCATCAGCGCCTCGCGACGCAGCACCGCGTTGGAGCCGCAGAAGAACGCCGCGTTCCAGCCGTCCTTGCCCTGCTGCAGCGGGCCGTAGAAGAGCGGAGCCTGGCTGCCGAGGGGGTCGGCGTCGTCGACGTTCGTGAAGTACTGCGGGGTCTGCACGAGCGCGACACGCTCGTCGCGGAACCAGCCGAGTGTCTTGTCGAGGATGTCGGGGCTCGGGATCTGGTCGGCGTCGAGGATCAGCAGGAACTCACCCTCGGTGAGGAACAGGGCGTTGTTGAGGTTGCCGGCCTTCGCGTGGCGCGGCCGGTCCTTCCAGTCCTCGGTGCGGGTGAGGTAGCCGATCCCCGCCGCCCCGCAGGCCGCCTTCATGTCCTCCCGCGCCCCATCGTCCAGCACCCAGGTGGAGTGCGGGTGGCGGATCTCCTTGGCGGCGCGCGCCACGGTCATCACGAGGTCGACGGGCTCGTTGTAGGTCGTGATCAATACGTCGACCGTGGCGCCCTCGGGCGGGGGCGGTGCCTCGCCGCGCTTGCGGAGCCTCCACATCGTCGTGCCGAACAGCAGCGCGTCGACCATCGAGTAGGTCTCGGCGAGGACGAGCGGGACGGCGATGGGCCACGCGGCCCACGAGACGGAGAACAGCCAGCGCCAGATCAGGTAGTTGAAGCCCAGCACCAGCGTGAGCACCACGAGCACCCGGATGAGCAGCAGGCGTCGCGTCACGGGCAGGGGCGGGGTGGCGTCGAAGCCCTGGGCGGGGCTCGTCCTGGTGGCTGCTCCGTCGGAGGGGCCCATCCTGGTAGCCGAGGGCGCACTGCTCACCGGCGTGAGTTGTCCCCGTCGCCGTCAGTCAAACGTTGCTCGCGCACGCTTCTCGGTCACAGGCCCTCCGCCGAAGAGATCCGCCCGAACCGGAGCAAGCGCCCGGGCCGTCCGGGTGACGCCAGCATGTCGTCGCCCCCGGCGCCGCCGTGACCGTCCACGCTCCCGTCCGTGGAGTACGCGCCCCTGACCCCCGGCAGAGGTGCCCTGCTGGCGGTGGCCTTCTACCTGTGGTTCCTCCACCGCCTGTGGCTGGGCCAGGTCTTCCGGCCGGCCCCGGACTGGTCGCCGCGCGTCGACGGCGTCGCGCTCGGGACGGCCGCGTACGCCGCACTCGTCGTGCTCGCCCGGGTCGTGTGGCTGTGAGCCGGCTCGCGCTGCCCGCCGCCGCCCTCGCGGGCGTGGCGGCCGCGTTCGAGCCGCTCCCGCACGCGGTGGTGGCCTGGGTGGTCGTGGCGGCCCTCCTGCTCGTCGTCCCCCGTCTGGACGGCGTACGGCGGACAGCGGCCTCGGTCGGCGGGGTCGTCGCGGTCCTCGGGGCACGGCTGCTGAGCGGCGGCTGGGCGGCCGACGCCTCGCTGTCGTCCGTCGCGGTGGTGGTCGGCGTGGCCGCGCTCGGCCTCGTGCTGGCGAGCGGGCGGGCCGACGGGCGCGTCAGCGTGTCCGGCGCAGCGCCACAGCAGTGACGCGTCGGGGAGTCCTCGCCAGCGCTGCGCTGACCTTGCTGACCTCCCTCCCCCCAGCGGGCGGCCGCGGGAAGGACGGCCCGGTGGAGCAGGCTCACTTCGTCCGAACGGTGCCGCTCACGGCCTCGCCGGCGAGGTCGCCGTTGAGCGCGTGGAGGGAGTACTTGAGGCTGACCTTGCGCGCCACGTCGATGAACAAGGTCGACGTCGCGCTCGCGGGGAGGGTCCGGCAGACGTTGCTGAGGCAGGCGACGTAGCCCGTGACCGTGCCACCCGGCTTGGGTGCCGGTGCCGTCCAGGAGAGAGTCACCCGGCCCGGCATGCTGCTGGCGGTCACGCCGGTCGGGGCGCCGGGCGGGGTGGGGACGGTGGGGTCGGTCGGAGCCGGCGGCTGACTGCCGGCGGCAAAGACGTAGCGACTCGTGCCCACCAAGGCCAGCAGCTGCTCGCGCAGGGCGGGGTCAGCGGTGACGCGCCAGTCGACCACGCCCCGGGCCTCCGCCTCGTACTTGCGGATCTCGAACCAGTTGACCAGCTTGACCAGGGGGAACCGGTCGCGCGTCGCGGTGGCGTAGACCTGCTGCAGCCACGCGTTCTTGATGGCGTACGCACTGTCTCCGGGCTTGGGCGGCGACTCGTTGTACAAGGCCGACGTCTCGGCGATCGCCAGCGGCTTGCCTCTGGCCGTGGCGAACCCGGCGTAGAAGTCGGGCACCGCCGTCTGGTCCTCGTAGAGCCCGTTGCCGTTGTAGGTGCCGGTGAGGAACTGCCCGAACTTGCCGGGCTCGGGCGTCTCGTTCTCCTGCCAGGGGTAGGCGTTGCCGAAGTGGTACAGCGTCAGCCCCGCCCAATCCACGGCGTCGTCGCCGGGGTAGTAGGGCGCGTAGGGGTCGTCGGCCATCGTGACGGAACCGCTGGCATCGGTGTCGAGCGTGCGGTAGTCGGCCGAGCCGGGTGCTGCGGCGTATGTGCCGCCGGTGAACGGGTAGCCGCCGCCGTAGTTCGGCGCCCAGACCATGGCGGTCACGGGAGCAGCCGCGTGCACGGCCGCCGCGACCCGACGGAAGGCGGCGACGTAGGCCGAGGGCTGCTGGCCCCAGGCGTACCAAGACCCGTTCATCTCGTGGGCGAAGCGGAGGAAGACCGGCACCCCACGTGAGTTGTAGGCCGACATCGTGGCAGCGAGGTCGGCGACCGCCTGGTCCGTGACCGCGCTCAGCCCCCCGAACGGCTCGACGGTGAGGAACAGGGCCGACTGCTGGGCGACGAGGGTGTTGACGACGGCGTCGAGCGAACTCTTCTCGGTCGCGCTCATCGGGAAGCCCGTGAAGTACCCGTATGAGGCGGGCCGGAGGCCGGAGCGGGTGGCGTAGGCCGCCGGGCCGTCGTTGCCCCAGTCGAGGTGGACGCCGAAGTAGCTGGTCCCGTCCGCGGGCACCGGCACGGGATTCGCGGCGGCGGCGGGCGTGGCGGTGAGGACGGCGAGCGCCGCGGCGGCGGACGCGAGGACGGCTCTGAGGGATCGGTGCGCGGTCATGGCTCCGGGGGTCTCTGCTCTCGGGAGTCGCACCTCCTGTGCGGTCCGCCCCGAAGCCAACGCGAGACAGGGATCTCCCGGTATCGCCCGATCGGACTATCGGTATGATCCCCCTCCCCAACGCCGGGCTCCGGCGGGAGCCGGATCGTCTGCCCGCCGGCCCGGTCAGGGCACACGACCCGTGCCACAACCGTGACGTCGTCGGGGAGCCGCCGACCGCGCGTTGCGGCGTGACCCGGTCGACGACGTCCTGCGCTCGTCACGGAGCGTGCGAGCGTCTCCAGGGCCTCGAGGCCCTCCAGGACACCGGCGTGCAGGTCGACGTACCCGTCGCTCACGCTGACCAGCGTGTCGCCAGGGCGAGGGGAACGTGGACCGGCTCCCACGTCACGCCCGGCAGGGTGCCCAGCGGGAGCCCTCGAGTCGCGATCCGGCGGCTCCTGCCGTCGGCGCGGACGAGCAGGGTGAGCCCGTGCCCGGCGTCCGTGCAGGAGACCACGCTGGCGGCGGGGTCCAGGCCCGCGTGCAGGAGCGTGACGAACGTGCCCGTCTCCTCGAGGTCCTCCTCGAGGGTGGCCGCCGCCGTCGCCAGCGCCCGGGCTTGGTCGTCGTCACGGGCGGACGTCCGCAGGACGGCCCGCACCGTGCTCATGAGGATCGCCGCGGCGATGCCCTTGCCCATGACGTCGGCGAGCGTGACGGCGACCCGTCCGCTCCGTCCGTCCGGACGGGGTGCCAGTCGTAGAAGTCGCCCCCACCGAGCGCGCGGGCACGCACGTGCCGGCGATCTCGTAGCCCTCGACCGACGGGGCCTCGCCAGGGAGCAGGGCCCGCTGCACCTGGGCTGCGCGGTCGAACTCCTCGTCGATCACCAGCTCCTCCTGCACGGCGTCGGCGAGGTCCTTCAGCGTCGCCCTCTCGGCCTCGTCGAGCTCCCGGGGCCGGTCGTCGAGATGCAGAGGGTCCCGATGCGGTGGCCCCCGGGGATCTCGAGGGGGTGACCGGCGTAGAAGCGGACCTGCAGCTCCCCGGTGACGAGCGGGTTGGCGCTGAACCGGTCGTCGGCCTGCCCGTCGGTGACGACGAACGTCTCGCGCCCGCGGATCGCGGTGTCGCAGGAGGCGTGCGCACGCGGAGTTTCCGCGAGCGGGAAGCCCTGCCGCGACTTGAACCACTGACGGTCCTCGTCGAGCACGGTCACGAGTGCGGAGCGGACGCCGAACAGCCGCTGGGTGAGGCGGCTGATGCGGTCGAACCGCTCATCGCGCGGGGTGTCGAGCACGCCGAGCTCGCGACCGACGCTGTACTCGATGCGCCAGTCCGCCTCCTTCTGCTGGGAGAACGGTCGCCCCGGCGGGCGCTGCTCACCCGCGACCGCTGTCCGGCCGCGGGCTCACCCGCGACCGCTGTCCGGCCGCGTCTGTCCAGAACGCGGTGCCGCCACGTCGGCCGCGCCCCGGGTCGGGACTCGCCGGACGCCACCTCGCGGCGATGGCCTGTCACCGGGAGGATGCACGGGTGGACCTTCTCGAGAACAGCGCAGCCCCCGCCGGCGCGGGAGCCCCGCGATGACGTGGCTGCTGACCGGGGGCGCCGGCTACATAGGCGCCCACGTCGCCCTGGCCTTACGGGACGCGGGCCGGGACGTGGTCGTGCTCGACGACCTGAGCTCGGGCGACGAGTGCCGGCTGCCGGCCGGCGTGCCGCTCGTGCGAGCGTCGGTGCTCGACGAGGCCGCGGTGCGCTCCGCACTCGCGGGGCACCAGGTGACCGGGGTCGTGCACCTGGCGGCGAAGAAGGCGGTGGGGGAGTCCGTCGCGGACCCCCTCAAGTACTACCGGGAAAACGTGAGCGGCTTCGAGGTCCTGCTCCGCGCGATGCACGACGAGGGTGTCGACCGGATGGTCTTCTCCTCGAGCGCGGCCGTCTACGGCATGCCCGACGTCGACATCATCACCGAAGACAGCCCCACTCGGCCCATCAACCCGTACGGCGAGACGAAGCTCGTGTGCGAGTGGCTGCTGCGGGACGCGGGGCGGGCGCACGGCTTGACGTGGACGTCGCTGCGCTACTTCAACGTCGCGGGGGCGGGGGAACCGACCCTGGCGGACCGGGGGGCCAACAACCTCATCCCGCTCGTTTTCCGCGCGCTCGACCGCGGCGAGCCGCCCCAGGTGTTCGGGGCGGACTACCCGACGCCCGACGGCTCGTGTGTGCGGGACTACATCCACGTGGGCGACCTGGCGGAGGCGCACGTGGCGGCGGCGGACCGCCTGGAGTCCGGCGGGCTGTCCGGCATCTACAACGTGGGTCGCGGCGAGGGCGCATCGGTGTTCGAGGTGCTGACCGTGGTCCGGGAGGTGACGGGGGTCGACATCGAGCCGAAAGTCGTCGACCGGCGGCCCGGCGACCCGGCCCGGCTCGTGGCCAGTGCGGCCGCCATCGAGCGCGACCTGGGGTGGACGGCGCGGCGGGACCTCCGGGACATGGTGGCGAGCGCGTGGGAGGGGTGGGGCGCCGGACGAGCGTGAGCACTACGAGCGAGGGGCCCCGCCGCTGTCCGGTGGGGCCCCTGGGTCACGCCGTCGTGCTCACCCCTCCGGGGTGAACCAGACCGTCGCCAGCGGCGGGATCGTGATCTCCGCCGACGCCGGCTGCCCGTGCCAGGCCTGGTCCGTCGCCTCCACCGCGCCCATGTTCCCGACCCCCGAGCCCGTGTACGCCTCGCCGTCGGTGTTGAGCACCTCGGCCCAGCGGCCGGCCCGGGGGAGGCCCAGCCGGTATCCGTGGTGCGGCATCCCGGAGAAGTTCGTCACGCAGGCCAGCACCGACCCGTCCGTGCCGTGCCGCAGGAACGAGAAGACGTTGTTCGCCGCGTCGTTCGCGTCGATCCACGCGAAGCCCGCGGGGTCGATGTCCTGCGACCACAGGGCGGGGATCGACTTGTACCGCTCGTTGAGGTCGACGACGAGCCGGAACGTGCCCCGGTGGTCGGGGGTGTCGAGCAGCCACCAGTCGAGGCCGCGCGACTCTGACCACTCCGCTTCCTGCGCGAACTCCGAGCCCATGAACAGCAGCTGCTTGCCCGGGTGGGCCCACATGTAGCCGAGGAACGCGCGCACGTTGGCCTGCTGCTGCCACCGGTCGCCCGGCATCTTGCGCAGCAGCGACCCCTTGCCGTGCACGACCTCGTCGTGGCTGATCGGCAGAACGAAGTTCTCCGAGTACGCGTAGACCATGGAGAACGTCAGCTGGTGGTGGTGGTAGCCGCGGTAGACGGGCTCACGCGCGACGTAGTCGAGCGTGTCGTGCATCCAGCCCATGTTCCACTTGAAGCCGAAGCCGAGACCGCCGAGGTGCGTGGGGCGGGAGACCGCGGGCCACGAGGTGGACTCCTCGGCGATCGTCATGGCGCCGGGGGTGCGGCGGTAGACGGTCGCGTTGGCCTCCTGCAGGAACGCGACGGCGTCGAGGTTCTCGCGGCCGCCGTACTGGTTGGGCAGCCACTGGCCCTCCGCGCGGGAGTAGTCCAGGTACAGCATCGACGCGACCGCATCGACGCGAAGCCCGTCGATGTGGAACTCCTCGCACCAGTACGTCGCGTTCGCCACGAGGAAGTTGCGCACCTCGCTGCGGCCGAAGTCGAAGACGTACGTGCCCCAGTCGGGCTGCTCGCCCCGGCGCGGGTCGGCGTGCTCGTACAGCGGCGTCCCGTCGAAGCGGGCGAGCGCGAACTCGTCCTTGGGGAAGTGCGCGGGCACCCAGTCGACGATGACGCCGATGCCGGCCTGGTGGAGCCGGTCGACGAGGTAGCGGAAGTCGTCGGGGGAGCCGAAGCGCGACGTCGGGGCGTAGTAGCCCGAGACCTGGTAGCCCCACGAGCCACCGAACGGGTGCTCGGCCACGGGCAGGAACTCCACGTGGGTGAAGCCGGTCTCGAGCAGGTAGTCGGTCAGCTGCTCGGCGAGCTCGCGGTAGCCGAGTCCCATCCGCCAGGAGCCGAGGTGGCACTCGTAGATGCTCATCGGCTCGGCGTGGGGCCGTGACTGCTCTCGGCGGGAGAGCCAGTCGCCGTCGCCCCACTCGTACGCCGACGTCGTCACCACGCTCGCCGTGGCCGGGGGGACCTCCATCTGGCGGGCCAGCGGGTCGGTCTTCGGCCGCCACACGGAGTCGGCGCCGAGCACCTCGTACTTGTAGAGCGCGCCCTCGCGCACCCCGGGGACGAACAGCTCCCAGACGCCGCTCGAGCCGAGCGCGCGCATCGGCAAGGAGGTGCCGTTCCAGTACGTGAAGTCGCCGGTCACGCGGAC
The DNA here is from genome assembly GCA_030773395.1 of Actinomycetota bacterium. Classification (GTDB taxonomy): domain Bacteria; phylum Actinomycetota; class Actinomycetes; order JALYNB01; family JALYNB01; genus JALYNB01. Next base: position 580 of record JALYNB010000415.1, on the reverse strand, counting down.
GCCGCGGGCGTTCGGCGCCCACACCGCGAACGACGTACCGGTGATCGGGCCGGACGGGCTGTCGTAGGTGCGGACGTGCGAGCCCAGCACCTTCCACAGCTCCTCGTGGCGGCCCTCGCCGATGAGGTGGAGGTCGACATCGCCAAGCGTGGGCAGGAACCGGTACGGGTCGTCGACCGTGTAGGTGCCCGACTCGTAGGTGACCTCGATGCGGTAGTCCGGGACCCTGTCGCCGGGGAAACGCCCCGAGAAGACGCCGATGTGGTGCTCGCGCTCCAGCTCGACGCGGGTGTCGCCAGCGACGGCGACGGCCCGGTGCGCGTCCGGCCGGAACGTGCGGATCACCACGCCCTGGCCGTCGGGGTGCGCCCCGAGCAGCGAGTGCGGGTTGTGGTGGGCGCCGCCGACCAGGCGGTCGAGCTCCTCCGGCGCCGGGCGGGCCACGCCGGGCGCGGTCGTGGGCGGGGGAGCGACGACCACGACGTCGGGGGCGCTGTCGGGGGTCTCCGCGACGCGCGCGGCCACGAGGTCAGGGGCGTCCGGAGCGGGGCTGCTGGCGACGGCGGGGGCGCCGGACGCC
>JALYNB010000414.1 GCA_030773395.1 Actinomycetota bacterium | reverse complement strand
CCCTCGGGGTGCCGGGCCGTCGCCCGTCGTACGGGGACTGCGCGTCAGGCGGTCGGACCGCCTCCCGCGGGGTCGTCCTCACCACGGATGAAGGCCTCGACCTTCGCGCGGCAGACGTCGTCGCGGTACTGCTCCGGGGGGCTCTTCATGAAGTAGGACGACGGGCCGAGGAGTGGGCCACCGATCCCGCGGTCGAGAGCGAGCTTCGCGCAGCGCACGGCGTCGATGATCACACCGGCGGAGTTCGGCGAGTCCCACACCTCGAGCTTGTACTCCAGGTTCAGCGGCACGTCGCCGAACGCCCGGCCCTCGAGCCGCACATACGCCCACTTGCGGTCGTCGAGCCAGGCCACGTAGTCCGACGGGCCGATGTGGACGTTGTCCTTGCCCATGTCGCGGTCGACCTGGCTGGTGACGGCCTGGGTCTTCGAGACCTTCTTCGACTCGAGCCGGTCACGCTCGAGCATGTTCTTGAAGTCCATGTTGCCGCCGACGTTGAGCTGCATCGTGCGGTCGAGCTGGACGCCCCGGTCCTCGAAGAGCTTCGCGAGCACGCGGTGCGTGATCGTGGCGCCCACCTGGCTCTTGATGTCGTCGCCGACGATGGGGAGACCCGCAGCGCGGAACTTCTCCGCCCACTCCGGCGTGCCGGCGATGAACACCGGCAGCGCGTTGACGAAGGCGACGCCCGCGTCGATGGCGCACTGCGCGTAGAAGCGCGCTGCATCCTCAGAGCCGACGGGCAAGTAGCAGACGAGCACGTGGGCGCCCGACTCCTTCAGCGCGGCGACCACGTCCACCGGCTCGGCGTCGCTCTCGGAGATGGTTTCCCGGTAGTAGCGGCCCAGGCCGTCCAGGGTGTGGCCTCGCTGCACCTCGACGCCGACCGGCGGCACATCGGCGATCTTGATGGTGTTGTTCTCGCTGGCGGCGATCGCCTCGGAGAGGTCTCGACCGACCTTCTTGGCGTCCACGTCGAAGGCGGCGACGAAGCGCACGTCCCCCACGTGGTAGCCGCCCAGGTCGACGTGCATTAGGCCCGGCACCGTGCTCTCCGGGTCCGCGTCCTTGTAGTACTCGACGCCCTGCACGAGGGACGTGGCGCAGTTGCCGACGCCCACGATCGCGACGTTCACCGTGCGAGCGCTGTCGCGCCGCTCCGTGCCCATGTCAGTCCTCCTGGTTGTGATGGGTCACTGGGCGTCGCCTACGGCGCCCGGGTCCTGAGGGGTGGTGCTCCGGCTGCTCCGGCTGCTCCGGCTGCCCGTCGTCCTGACCGGCCGCCGAGCGCTCCGTGTCGATGAGCTCCGTGAGCCACCGCACCTCGCGGTCGACGGACTCGAGCCCGTGCCGCTGCAGCTCGGAGGTCCAGCGGTCGAGGCGCTCCCGTCGGCGCGCCGCCGCCGCTCGGGCGGCAGCCCGGCGCTCCTCGAGCCGCGACCGCCTGCCCTCGAGGATGCGCAGCCGCACAGCGGCGTCGGTCTGGGCGAAGAAGGCGAAGTGGACCCCGAACTGCTGGTCCTCCCACGTCTCCGGCCCCGCCTCGGCGAGGAGCTCGGCGAACCGCTCCTTGCCCTCCGCTGTGATCGCGTAGACGACCCGGGCGCGACGGCCGGACAGGGGGCGGACGGCGTCGTCGCCGGGAGGCTCCTCGCGGATCCAGCCGGCGGCGCTCATGCGACGCAGCGCGGGGTAGAGCGAGCCGTAGCTGAAGGCCCGCAGGTTGCCCAGCAGGGCGTTGAGCCGCTTGCGCAGCTCGTAGCCGTGGAGCGGCGACTCCGCGAGCAGGCCGAGGATGGCCAGTTCCAGCACGGTTCCCCTCCTCCTCTGCCGAGCGCCCCGGCGTGGCCGATGTATCGAGTCGATACATCGGTACGCTACGACTGTCGCTCCTGCCCGGCAACCTCCAGCGGTCGCGTGTCGCGCGGACCGCGACGTCGGACGGCCTCGCCTGGGAATGGCGGCAGGGCCCGCGCCTTCTCGTCCTGTGGCACGAGGGGTGCCGGCCTCGTGGAACCACCGGACGGCGTCGTACGTCGTCCGTGCGGGTGACGTCGTCGAGCGTGTCCACCCGCCCGGGTCTCGGTCCTGCGGTGCTCGGCGTGCCAGCCTGACCGGACCCGCTCCTGAGGCCGTACCGAGAGGCAGACCGCAACGGTGACGCAGTCCCCCCCGCCGTCCTCCCGTGCCGTGCCGGGGCCGGGCCGTGCCGGTGCGCGCCCGGCGACCGCGCGCACGGGTGCGCGCCCGGCGACCAGCCACACGGCGGTGCGC
>JALYNB010000413.1 GCA_030773395.1 Actinomycetota bacterium | reverse complement strand
GGCGCGGCGCGCCAGGATGAACAGCAGGTCGGAGAGCCGGTTGAGGTAGGTGGCCGGGAGCGTGCCAGTGCGCTCCGGGTCGGCCTGCAGCAACGTCCAGGCGGACCGCTCGGCGCGGCGCACGACCGTGCGGGCGACGTGGAGCTGCGCGGCGACCGGGCTCCCACCCGGGAGGACGAAGCTGTGCAGGGGCTCGAGGGCCTCGTTGAACCGGTCGCAGGCCGCCTCGAGCCGCTTGACGTACGCCGGCGTGATGCGCAGTCGCTCGCGGGTGGCCTCCGACAGGGGGACGGCCAGGTCCGCGCCCACGTCGAAGAGGTCGTTCTGCACCTGCCGGAGGACGCCGGCGGCCTCCTCGTCGCGCACCTCGAGCGCCAGGGCCACCCCGATGGCGGCGTTGGCCTCGTCGGTGTCGGCGTAGGCGACGAGCCTCGGGTCGTCCTTCCCGACCCGGGTGAAGTCGCCGAGCGCAGTCGTCCCGTCGTCGCCGGTACGCGTGTAGATGCGGGTCAGGTGGACGGCCATGCGGCCGAGCCTAGGGGCGGGCGCCGCCCCCGGCCCCTCCGGCGCCCGTGTGGCGCGGCCCACGCGGCCGCGGTCGCCGTATCGTGGCAGCCCGTGGATCGCTTCCGGGTCGTCGGCCCCGTCCGCCTCGACGGACAGGTCACCGTCACCGGTGCCAAGAACAGCGTGCTCAAGCTGATGGCGGCGGCGCTGCTCGCGCGGGGTCGCACCACGCTCTCCGAGGCGCCGCGCATCCTCGACGTCACGATCATGGGCGAGGTGCTCCGACGCCTGGGCTGCGACGTCGACGTCGACGGGTCGACAGTGACGATCGACGTGCCGGAGCGCCCGGGGCACGAGGCGGACTACGACCTGGTCCGTCGCATGCGTGCCTCGATCTGCGTGCTCGGGCCGCTGCTGGCGCGGTGTGGCGAGGCCAAGGTCGCGCTGCCCGGCGGCGACGCCATCGGGTCGCGCGGGCTCGACATGCACGTGGCGGGCCTGCAACGACTGGGGGCGACCGTCGACAGCGAGCACGGCTTCCTGATCGCGCGGGCGTCGCGGCTGGCCGGTGCGCAGGTCTGGCTGGACTTCCCCAGCGTCGGCGCCACGGAGAACCTGTTGATGGCGGCGGTGCTCGCCAAGGGCACGACGGTCATCGACAACGCGGCCCGCGAGCCGGAGATCGTCGACATCTGCACGATGCTCACGGAGATGGGCGCGAGGATCGGCGGCGTCGGCACGTCCACCTTGGAGGTCGAGGGGGTCGACGAGCTCACGCCGACCGCGCACGAGACCGTGCCCGACCGGATCGTGGCGGGCACGTTCGCGATCGCCGCCGCGATGACCCGCGGGGACGTGACGATCCGCCGGGGGCGTCCCGAGCACCTCGAGATCGCCCTCGACAAGCTGACGACCGCGGGCGCCGTGGTGGAGCGGGCGGCCGGGCCCGACGGGGGCTTCCGGGTCGCGATGGACCGGCGGCCGCGGGCCGTCGACATCGTGACGCTGCCGTTCCCCGCGTTCCCCACCGACCTGCTGCCGCAGGTGATGGCGCTGAACGCGGTGGCCGACGGCACCGCGATGGTCACGGAGAACGTGTTCGACGGCCGGTTCATGTTCGTCGGCGAGCTGACCCGGCTCGGCGCCGACATCCGCACCGACGGCCACCACGCCGTCGTCCGCGGCCGTGAGCGGCTCTCGGCGGCGCCGGTGCGCACGCACGACATCCGCGCAGGTGCGGGCCTCGTCCTCGCCGGGCTGGTCGCCGACGGGGTCACGCACGTCTCGGACGTGCACCACATCGACCGCGGCTACCAGGACTTCGTCGCGCAGCTGCAGGGGCTGGGGGCGGACGTCACGCGCGAGACCGTCCCCGATGTGCTCGAGGACTGAGACCGGGTGGCGCGGAGCGCGCGGCCGCAGCGGGCCCGGGCGTCAGCCGTGGACGACGAGCTCGCGGGCGCGCTCGGCGTCGGCGGCGAACACGAGCACGCGGTGCTGCCCGTGCTCGTCGTCGCCGAGGGTGGCGCGGATGCCGTGGTCGGCGAGCAGCCCCCGCAGCCGGAGACCGTCCGCTTGAGTGGCGACGGCGGCGACAGGGGTGAGCAGGCCGTAGTCGCGGGCCTCGCCCGGCCCAGGACGGCGGACCCGCCGCACCGTCGGGGGGGTCGCGTACACCCACCGCAGCACGAGCGCGAGGAACCCGACGGCGAGGAAGGCCACGGCCGGCCCGAACAGGAAGCTGAGGCTGCCGAGCTCCGGCACGAGGTCTCCTCCACGAGCGCCGACGGACGTGCCCAGTCTGACACCGCAGCGGCAGGACGGCGCGCCCAGCAGGACCGGCACGACACGCCCCTCGACCCGCCGCGTCGCTTGACCGGCCGTCGCCGCCTGACGCCGTACCGTCACCGACACACAGGTGGGAGGGCTGCCATGCAGATCGCGACGGTCCGGCCAGGCGCGGAGGTCCGCCTCGCGGGCCGGCTGGACGTCACCGGGGCGTCCGACGCCCGGGTGGCCCTGCACGCCGCGGTCGAGTCCGGCTCGGGGGACCTCGTCGTCGACGTCGCCGGCGTGGAGCTGGTCGACGCCACCGGGCTCGGCGTGCTCGTCGGCGCCCACCGCCGGGCGCAGCGCGCCGGACGCGTGCTGGTGCTGCGCGACCCGGGGGAACGGCTCCGCCGGGTGCTCGCCGTGACGCGCCTCGACCGGGCGCTCCGCGTCGAGCGCGCGACCGCTGACCTGTAGGGCCTCGGCCCGTCCCTCCCGGTAGGAGAACGGGGTTCGGTACGCCTAGACTCCGCCCACCGCAGCCGGTCACGGGTCCGGCCGACAGCGCCGGAGGCGTCCATGTCCGCAGGTCCGACAGCCGAGCAGCCCCGCGAGGACCAGCCGCGCGGGGACCAGCCGCACGACGAGCGGTCCGCCGACCTGCGGCCGCGCCGCGAGCGCGAGAAGCCCTGGGTGATGCGCACCTACGCAGGCCACTCCTCGCCGGCGGAGTCCAACGCCCTCTACCGCCGCAACCTGGCGAAGGGGCAGACCGGGCTCTCGGTGGCCTTCGACCTGCCGACGCAGACCGGCTACGACCCCGACTCCGAGCTCGCCCGCGGCGAGGTGGGCAAGGTGGGCGTCCCCGTCAGCCACGTCGGTGACATGCGGGCGCTCTTCGACGGGATCCCGCTGGCCGGGATGAACACCTCGATGACCATCAACGCGACCGCGATGTGGCTGCTCGCCCTCTACCAGGTCGTCGCGGAGGAGCAGGCGACTGCCGCGGGCGCCGACCCCGAGCAGGCCGTCCGAAGGCTCACCGGCACCACGCAGAACGACATCATCAAGGAGTACCTGTCGCGGGGGACCTACGTCTTCCCGCCGGGGCCGTCCCTCCGGTTGATCACCGACACGGTGGCGCACACCGTCGTCGCGATGCCGAAGTGGAACCCCATCAACATCTGCAGCTACCATCTGCAGGAAGCCGGGGGCACGCCGGTGCAGGAGATCGCCTACGCGCTCTGCACCGCGATCGCCGTCCTGGATGCCGTGAAGGCCTCGGGCCAGGTCCCCGAGGAGCGGTTCGGCGACGTCGTGGCGCGCATCTCCTTCTTCGTCAACGCGGGCGTGCGCTTCGTCGAGGAGATGTGCAAGATGCGCGCCTTCACGGAGCTGTGGGACGAGCTGACCGCCACCCGGTACGGCGTCGCGGACCCGCGGCACCGCCGGTTCCGGTACGGCGTGCAGGTCAACTCGCTCGGCTTGACCGAGGCGCAGCCCGAGAACAACGTGCAGCGCATCGTCCTCGAGATGCTCGGCGTCACGCTGTCGCGCGACGCCCGCGCGCGCGCCGTGCAGCTGCCGGCGTGGAACGAGGCGCTCGGTCTGCCCCGCCCCTGGGACCAGCAGTGGTCGCTGCGCTTCCAGCAGGTGCTCGCCTACGAGACCGACCTGCTCGAGTACGACGACCTGTTCCGCGGGTCGCACGTGGTCGAGGCGGAGGTCGCCCGGCTCAAGACCGAGGTCACGGCGGAGGTTGACCGCGTGCAGGCGATGGGCGGCGCCGTCGCCGCGGTGGAGTCGGGCTACATGAAGAGCGGCCTCGTCGCGAGCCACGCCGAGCGCCGGCGGCGGATCGAGAGCGGCGAGGAGGTCGTCGTCGGTGTCAACCGGTTCACGACGACCGAGCCGAACCCGCTGACCGCGGACCTCGACGCGGCCATCCAGACCGTCGACCCGGCGGTGGAGGCCGCGGCCGTGGGCAGTGTGGCCCGCTGGCGCGCAGGGCGGGACGCGACCGGCGTCGAGGAGGCGCTCGACGGGCTGCGGGACGCCGCGAAGACCGACGCCAACCTCATGGCCGCCTCCCTGCGGTGCGCGCGCGCAGGGGTCACGACGGGGGAGTGGGCGCAGGCCCTGCGCGAGGTGTTCGGGGAGTACCGGGCGCCGACTGGCGTGTCGGGTGCCGCCGGCGGAGCCGTCGGCGGGGCGGCCGAGGCCATCGCGCGGGTCCGCGACGAGGTCCGGGTCACCGGCGAGGAGCTCGGCGCCCGGCTGCGGCTGCTCGTCGGCAAGCCCGGGCTCGACGGGCACTCCAACGGAGCCGAGCAGATCGCCGTACGGGCGCGGGACGTGGGCTTCGAGGTCGTCTACCAGGGGATCCGGCTCACCCCGGCGCAGATCGTCGCCGCCGCGGTGCAGGAGGACGTGCACCTCGTCGGCCTGTCGATCCTGTCGGGCAGCCACCTCGAGATGGTCCCGGCCGTGCTCCGCCAACTGCGGGACGCGGGGGTCGGGGACGTGCCGGTCGTCGTGGGCGGGATCATCCCCGAGGCCGACGCCGCGCAGCTGCGGGCCGCCGGCGTCGCCCGGGTGTTCACGCCGCGGGACTTCGCGCTCACCGAGATCATGCACGAGATGGTGGAGGTGGTCCGGGCCGCGAACGGCCTGCCGCCGCTCGGGGCCCGCACCTGACGCTCGGCCCAGCGTCCTCGGCCGGACGACCAGACCAGCGGGTCGATGCACGTGGTGGGGCCGGAGGAGTCGCCCTCGGGCTGGGCCGGGGGGCGCGCCGGGTGTCAGACCCCCGGCGTACGGTCGGGCCGTGGACAGCCCCGCCACCCCCAGGTCTGCCGGCCGCCCGCCCGGGACCCGCGAGGCCGAGCTCCTCGAGCGCGTGCTCTTCCAGGTCAAGCGGGTCATCGTCGGTCAGGACCGCATGGTCGAGCGCCTGCTCGTCGCCGTGCTCGCGCGCGGGCACTGCCTGCTCGAGGGCGTGCCGGGGCTCGCGAAGACGCTCGCCGTCTCCACGCTGGCGGAGGTGATCGGCGGCTCGTTCGTCCGCGTGCAGTTCACGCCCGACCTGCTGCCGTCGGACCTCGTCGGGACCCGCGTCTACCGGCCCTCCCGGGAGTCCTTCGACGTCGAGCTGGGGCCCGTGTTCGCGAACGTCGTGCTCGCCGACGAGGTCAACCGGGCGCCGGCGAAGGTGCAGTCGGCCCTCCTCGAGGTGATGGCCGAGCGCCAGGTGAGCCTCGGGGGCCGCACCCACCGGCTGCCCGAGCCGTTCCTCGTGCTCGCGACGCAGAACCCGATGGAGAGCGAGGGGGTCTACCCCCTGCCCGAGGCCCAGCGCGACCGCTTCCTGCTCAAGGTGCTCGTCCAGCCCCCGACGCCGAGCGAGGAGATGGAGATCGTCCGTCGCATGGGGGTGCGGCCGCCGCGACCGGAACCGGTGCTCGGCGCCGCCGACGTGCTGCGCCTGCAGGCGGCGGCCGACGAGGTCTTCACCAGCCACGCGGTGGTCGAGTACGCCGTCCGGCTCGTGACGACCACACGTGACCCCGTGGCGCACGGCGTCCCCGAGATCGCCCCGGCAGTCACCCACGGGGCGAGCCCCCGCGCCTCCCTGGGCCTGGTGGCGGCGGGACGTGCCCTCGCCCTCCTCCGCGGTCGTGACTACCTGCTGCCCGTCGACGTCGCCGACCTCGCCCACGACGTGCTGCGCCACCGACTCGTGCTCTCCTACGACGCCGTGGCCGACGGCATCACCGCCGAGCAGGTCGTGGCCCGGCTGCTGGAGCGCGTGCCGGTGCCGCAGGTGTCGCCGAGCCAGGCGGCGGGGGCCCCGTGAGGCTCGGGCGGGGTGCGGTGGGTCGTGC
>JALYNB010000412.1 GCA_030773395.1 Actinomycetota bacterium | reverse complement strand
GTGCAGGCCGAGACGGCGGACGGCGACCCGCGGCTCGGACCGACGGTCTTCCCGGCCGCCCTGCACCTCGCGCTCGACACCGACCTGTCGGGCGAGGAGGTCGTGCGGCGCGCCCGGGCCCACCTCGACGAGGTCACCGACGAGCTCGGCGCGGCCGCTGCGGCGTACCTCGGCCGCGGCGTGCGCGGCGACGTCCCGGCGACGATCCGCGAGGCGCTCGACCGGGTCGCGCAGACCCGGCCCCACGACACGACGGTCGTCGACCGCGCCCGGGCGACGTACGCGGACGCGGTCGAGGCCACCCGGCGGCTGGACCTGGTCACCGTCCACGACGACCCGGTCGTCGTGCAGGTGATGCCCGAGTCGCGCCGGGGGGTCGCGGTCGCCTACTGCGACCCGCCGGGGCCCCTGGAGGAGGGCGGCACCACGGCGTACGCGATCGCCCCCACCCCGGCGGGCTGGCCGGCCGAGCGGGTCGCGTCGTTCTACGCCGAGTACAACGACGCGATGCTCGTCGACCTCTCCGTGCACGAGGGGGCGCCCGGGCACGTCGTGCAGCTCGGCCACGCTCGCCGCTACCGCGGGGCCACGCGCGTGCGGGCGGTGACGGCCAGCTCGTCGTTCGCGGAGGGCTGGGCGGTGCACGCCGAGCAACTCCTCGCCGAGGCCGGGCACGGCGGCCCGGCCGTCCGGCTCCAGCAGCTGAAGATGCAGCTCCGCATGACGATCAACGCGCTGCTCGACGCCGGCGTGCACGCGGGCGAGATGACCGAGGGTGAGGCGCTCGACCTCATGACCGGGCGCGGCTTCCAGACCGAGGGGGAGGCCGTCGGCAAGTGGCGGCGCGCGTTGCTGACCTCGACCCAGCTGTCGACGTACTTCACGGGGTATGTCGAGTTGCGGGACCTGTTCGCCGACCTCGCCGCGGCCGGCCGGCTCTCCGGCTCCCGTCCCTACGACCAGGTGCTCGCCCACGGCTCGCCGCCGCCCCGGCACCTGCGCCGGCTGCTGGGACTGTCCGGCGGGGCGTAGCGGCCCCGGGCCCCGCCGCCCCGGTAGCCTCCCGCGCAGTCAGGACAGTCCCCCACCCCCAGCTGTCGGAGTCGCGACGTGCCCTTCATCGAGGAGATCGACGCCCGGGAGATCCTCGACTCCCGCGGCAACCCCACCGTGGAGTGCGAGGTCGAGCTCGACGACGGCACGGTGGGACGCGCGGCCGTGCCGAGCGGTGCGTCGACCGGCGCGTTCGAGGCCGTGGAGCTCCGCGACGGCGACAAGGGCCGCTACGGCGGCAAGGGCGTGCAGAAGGCTGTCGCCGGCGTGCTCGACGAGATCCGCCCGGCGATCCTCGGCTACGAGTCGAGCGAGCAGCGCGCCGTCGACCAGGCGCTTCTCGACCTCGACGGCACGCCCGACAAGTCGCGTCTCGGCGCCAACGCGATCCTCGGGGTCAGCCTCGCCGTCGCGCGGGCCACCGCGGAGGCCACCGGGCTGCAGCTCTACCGGTACGTCGGCGGCGCGACCGCGCACGTCCTGCCCGTGCCGATGATGAACATCCTCAACGGCGGGGCGCACGCCGACTCCAACGTCGACGTCCAGGAGTTCATGATCGCCCCGGTGGGTGCGCCGACGTTCGGCGACGCGGTCCGCTGGGGCGCGGAGACCTACGCGGCGCTGAAGTCCGTGTTGAAGAAGCGCGGGCTGGCCACCGGCGTCGGCGACGAGGGCGGCTTCGCCCCCGACCTGCCGGCGAACCGCGCGGCGCTGGACCTGATCACCGAGGCCGTCGAGGTGGCCGGGTTCACCCCCGGCCGCGACATCGCCTTCGCGCTCGACGTGGCGGCCACGGAGTTCCACTCCGACGGGGCCTACACGTTCGAGGGGCAGTCGCGCACCGCTGAGCAGATGAGCGACTACTACGCCGAGCTGGCGGGCGCCTACCCGATCGTGTCGATCGAGGACCCGCTCGACGAGGACGACTGGGAGGGCTGGCGCGCGCTCACGGAGCGGATCGGCGGGCAGGTGCAGATCGTCGGCGATGACCTGTTCGTCACCAACCCCGAGCGGCTGCGCCGGGGGATCGACGGCGGCTGCGCGAACGCCCTGCTCGTCAAGGTGAACCAGATCGGCACGCTGACCGAGGCCCTCGACGCCGTCGCCCTGGCCCACCGCAACGGCTACCGCTGCATGATGAGCCACCGGTCCGGCGAGACCGAGGACACCACGATCGCCGACCTCGCGGTGGCGACCGACTGCGGGCAGATCAAGACCGGCGCCCCGGCGCGGTCCGAGCGCGTCGCCAAGTACAACCAGCTGCTCCGCATCGAGGAGGACCTGGAGGACGCGGCCCGCTACGCCGGCGCGTCGGCGTTCCCCCGCGCCCGGGGCTGACCGTGAGCGCGAGCCACCGCCGCTCCGTGCGGTCCACCGCTGCGCGCCTCGCCGCGTCCGGCGGGAGCCGCTCCGGGCGTGCCGCCGGACGGGCC
>JALYNB010000411.1 GCA_030773395.1 Actinomycetota bacterium | reverse complement strand
CAGCCGTACAGCCCGCACCCGCAGTCCGCCGCCGGCGCCGCGTGCGACAGCCCGACGGCGCAGCGGGCGTGCTCGACGCCGCCGGCCCACGTGCCGCCGCGGCCGTGCACGGTGGGGTGCAGACCGTCGTCGGCCAGCCAGAACCGCCGGTAGCCGCGGAGCTCACCGGGTACTAGGGCCGACGGCCCCGCAAAGCCCGACCGGGGAGCGCTCACGCCGGGACGGACGGCTCGGGCGTCGGCGCTTCACGGCGGGGTGCGGCAGGCGCCGGGTCGTCGTGCCGCGCGGGCTCGGGGCGTGTCACCGGCTCGAACTCGACCTCGCGACGCTCCACACCGATGTCACCCATGGCCCCGCCTCTCCCGCACTGTCCGACCGTCGGCGCACCGTCCGCCGCCGCTGAAATGATGCCTCGTCACCAGCGGTCGTGGCGCCGGACGTGCCTGGTCGCCAGGTCCGCGGCGCCGCGATCCGGTTCGCGGGTCAGCGCTTGTGCAGCGCGGGCGGCTCGTCTGGACCAGGACCGCCGCCGGCAGTCGCGAGGTCCGAGGCCAGACGCTCGGCATCGTGGGCTACGGCAGCATCGGCAGCCAGCTGTCGGTGGTTCCCGAGGCGCTCGGCATGCGGGTGCTGTTCCACGACGTCACCGACAGGTTCGCCCTCGGCACCGCACGGCGGTGCGCGACCCTCGACGAGCTGCTCGAGCAGTCCGACGTCGTCAGCCTGCACGTCGACGGCCGCCCGGAGAACGCCCGCCTGATCGGTGCCGCCGAGCTCGCCCGGATGCGTCCGGGGAGCCTGCTGCTCAACCTCAACCTCAGCCGCGGGCACGTCGTCGACACCACGGCCCTCGCCCGCGCCCTGCGCAGCGGCCATCCGGCGGGGGCGGCCCTAGACGTCAGCGGCCGGCTGCCGGAGCGGCTCCGGGCGCTGCCCGAGGCGATCCGGGTGTCGGTGCTCCCTGCGACGGCTGTCGGCCGCTGAGCAGGGCCCGGCCCCTCTGCGCCGGGGCGCTGCCTGAGCGCTGGGAGAGCTGCGGCGGCCGAACCGCCACGGCTGACCCCGCCCGGGCCGGGGGACGCCCGACGGGACCGGAGTCCGAGCCACTCGCCAGTGCCGCGCCCAGAGGGGAACGGCCCAGCCCTGCGGACTCGCGGAGCGGGTGACGGGAATCGAACCCGCATGACCAGCTTGGAAGGCTGGAGCTCTGCCATTGAGCTACACCCGCGAGGGAGCGGACCGGCGCTGCCGTCACCCGCGGGCGCTTGCCCTAGGCTGACCGACGCTCCTCGGGACGTAGCGTAGTGGCTAGCGCGCCTGCTTTGGGTGCAGGAGATCGGGAGTTCGAGTCTCCCCGTCCCGACCAGTCGCCCCGGTCACGCGTGCGCGTCCGGGGCGGGTCGTCGTACCACCGAACAGCCCGGGGCGACCCCCGGGACCGTCCTACGAGGGAGAGCCAGTGCAGACCACCGTCGAGACCCTGAACCCGACCCGGGTCCGGCTGACGGTCGAGGTGCCCTTCGCCGAGCTCGAGCCCGCCGTGAGCGCGGCGTACAAGCGGATCGCCCAGCAGGTGCGGGTCCAGGGGTTCCGGCCCGGCAAGGTGCCGCCGCGCATCATCGACCAGCGGATCGGGCGCGGCGCGGTGCTCGACGAGGCTCTCCAGTCCGCCCTGCCGGAGCTCTACTCGAGCGCCGTCCGGGACAACGAGGTGGCGGTCCTCAGCCAGCCCGAGGTCGACGTCACCGAGCTCGTCGACGGGCAGCGGCTGGTGTTCACCGCCGAGGTGGACGTGCGGCCGACGGTCGAGCTGCCGGCCTACGACTCGCTGACCGCCAGCGTCGACGACGTCGAGGTCACCGACGAGGAGGTCGACGAGCAGCTCGCCGGGCTGCAGGACCGCTTCTCCACCCTGACCGGGGTCGAGCGGCCCGTGCAGGACGGCGACTTCGTCAGCCTCGACCTCGTCGCGACGATCGACGGCGAGGCCGTGCCCGGCGGCGAGGCGACCGGCCTCAGCTACGAGGCCGGCTCGGGCACCATGCTGCCCGGCCTCGACGACGCGATCCGCGGGCTGTCGGCAGGGGAGGACGCGACGTTCGACAGCGAGCTCGTCGCCGGTGAGCACGCGGGCAAGACGGCCCAGGTCAAGGTCACGGTCAGGTCGGTCAAGGTCAAGGAGGTCCCGGGCCTCGACGACGACTTCGCCCAGACCGCCAGCGAGTTCGACACGATCGCGGAGCTGCGCGCCGACACGCGGGGCCGCCTCGAGCGCGCCCGCCGGCTCGAGCAGGGCGTGGAGGCGCGCGACGCCGTGCTCGAGGCGCTGCTGGAGCGGGTCGACGTACCGGCGCCGAGCTCCGCTGTCGACGCCGAGGTGGCGTGGCGGCGCCAGTCCATCGAGGCGCAGCTGCAGCAGGCCGGCCTCACGATGGAGTCCTACCTGGAGTCCGAGGAGCGGACGGCCTCCGACATCGAGAGCGAGATGCGCGAGGCCGCGGAGACCGCGGTCAAGGCCCAGCTCGTGCTCGACGCCGTGGCCGACGCGGAGCAGATCGGGGTCAACGACGCCGAGCTGACCGAGCAGGTCGTCCGCCGGGCGCAGGGCGCGGGCATGAGCGCGGAGCAGTACGCGCAGCAGGTCATGCAGAACCAGCAGCTCGGTGCCCTGGTCGCGGAGGTCCGGCGCGGGAAGGCGCTCGCCCACCTGCTCGAGGTCGCCACCGTCACCGACGCCTCCGGGCGCCCGGTGGACATGGAGTCGATCGCCCAGGAGACGAGCGGCGAGGCGGTCGACGAGTCGGGCCGCCGTTACCACACGCACGCCGACGGGACCATCCACTACCTCGACGACCAGCCCACCGGCGGGCCGGCGGAGCAGGTCGACGACGCGGGCCGGCGCTTCCACACCCACGACGACGGCACCGTGCACTACCTCGACGACGAGCCGGCGCCGGCCGGGCCGTCCCCGACGGACGTCGGTGTCCCCGCCGGTGGTGACCCCGCCGGCGGCCACGTGCCCGCGCCGGACGACCCCGTCG
>JALYNB010000410.1 GCA_030773395.1 Actinomycetota bacterium | reverse complement strand
GGGGCGGGCGCGGGCGCGGCCTCGCGCGCCGGCTCCGACGCGGTGAGCGCCTCGTCCTCGAGGTCCTCGAGCTCGTCGAGGTCCTCGTCGTGCTCCGCGGCCGCCGCGGGCTGGTCCGCGTCACTGTCGTACGTGCCGCTGCCGGCGACTGCGGGCGCCGGGGCCGCCGCCGGCGGGGTGGGGGCGGCCTCGTCGGCGTACTCCTCGTCGTACTCGGCCTCGGCCTCCGCGTACTCGGACTCCCCGTACTCCGACTCCTCGTACTCGGCCTCGTCGTAGTCGGCGTCGTACTCGGCGTCGTCGTCCTGCGCGTCGCCGTGCTGGGCCCCGGTGGCCGAGCCGTCCTCCAGGAGGTGGTCGTCCTCGTCGCCCGCCGCAGGCGCGGCATGACCGACCGCGGTCACGCCGGGCACCACGCCCAGCTCGCGCGGGCCGGCGGCGGCACTCGTCTGCTCCGCGCCGGCGAGGGCGGGCTCCTCGTCGGCGGGCTCCTCGTCAGTGAAGGCCTCGTCGCCGAGGTCGTCGTCCTCGTACTCCTCGTCGTCGTACGCCGCCGCGGCGGCCGCCAGGGCCTCGTCGGGCCGGCACACGCCGCAGGCCGTGAAGCCCTCCTCGCGGGCGTCCTCGACTGCGATGGCCTCGGCGTCCTTGCCGGCCACGAAGCGGCAGCCCTCGACGTGGTAGCGGGGGCGCCCGTTGATGACGAGGACGACGCCCTCGCTGGCCTCCTCCTCATAGGCCTCGTAGTCGTCGTCGTACTCGTACTCCTCCGCGGTGTCGTCCGCGGCTCCGGCGGGCAGTGCGGCGTCGAGAGGCGCCTCGTGCTCGACGGGCGCCGCGGCGACCGCGGGCGCGTCGTCGGCCTCGTGGCGGGCCTCGTGGCCGTCGTCGTGGTCGTAGCCTGTGCCGGCGTGCACGGGCTGGGCTGCGTCGGGCTGGGCTGCGGGCTGGTCGACCCGCCGGCTGCCGCCGGAGGCCGGGGCCACCGCGGCGGTGTCACCGAGCGTCGGCGCGGCCGTCGGGGCGGAGCGCTCCGGCGCGGCGGGACCCTCGAGCCGCTCGAGCAGCGCGACCGAACTGGTCGACCGCGACCCGCCGTCACCGGCTCCGGCACCAGCACCCGCCGAGGATTGGGCGGGGGACGTCGCGCCGGGCAGCGGCTCGTCCTTGCTCTGGCGGACCCCGAACACCAGCGACAGGAAGCTCACCGCGCTGGTGGCTATCGAGAGGTAGATGAGGGTGAGGTTGTCCGCGAGGACGCCTGCGATGAGGAGCACCAGGGCCAGGACGACCAGCACTCCGCTGATGACGATCAACGCTCCACCTTCGGTCGGTCGGGCTCGCGCTCGTGCTCGGGTCAGTGTTGCCGGGGATGCTACCCAGCACCCGGATGTCCGAGGTCGCCGCCCGTAAGCAGGTGTTCCCGGAGCGTTTCCGCCGTCCGAAACGCCCGTTCTCTTTTCTCGGAGGCCCTAGTGCACCTCGGCCTCGTCCGGACGGCGAGCACCGTCGATCTCCTGCAGCTGTGACTCCAGGTGAGCCCTCAGCCGGGTGCGGTACTCGCGCTCGAAGGCCTGCAGCTGCGCGACCTCGGCCTCCAGCCGCTGCCGTTCGGCCGCGAGCCCGGCGAGCCCCTCGGCGCGGCGGTCGGCGATCTCCCGGTCGACGTCGTGCAGCCGACGCGCCGCCTCCGCGCGCCTCTCGTCGGCCTCGCGGCGGGCGTCGGCCACGAGCCGCTCCGCCTCGGCCCGGGCGTCGACCACGACCTGGTCGGCCCTGCGCTGGGCGAGCAGCAGCGTGCGCAGGGCCGTTTCCTCGCCGCTCTCACCCGGCAGCGCGCGCGGCAGCGTCGCCGTGGGGGCGGACCCCCCGCCCCGCGCCGACGCGGCGGCGGCCGGCACGGCCCCGGCGGCGGTGGCCCCGGTCTCGAGGGCGAGCGCGGTGCGGAGGGCGGCGTTCTCGTCGTACGCCGAGGCCAGCGCGGCCGCCACCCGGTCGAGGAAGGCGTCGACGTCGCCGGTGCTGTAGCCGCGCAGAGCCGTGCGGAACCGGACCGCGTGGACGTCCGCCGGCGTGAGGGTCATCCGAGGAAGACCGCGCGGACGACGTTGCGCAGGATCTGCACGAGCAGGAACAGCACGATGAAGCTGAGGTCCAGCGAGACACCGCCGATGCGCAGTGGCGGGATGACCCGCCGCAGCGCCCGCAGCGGCGGGTCGGTCACGGTGTAGACCGCCTCCAGCACCACGGCGAAGAACCCGCTCGGCCGGAACGACCGGGCGAACAGGAACACGTACTCCATCACCAGCCGGAAGATGAGGAGCAGGAGGAAGGCGAGCAGCAGCGTGGAGAGGACGCTGCCGATCAGTTGCACGGGGAGACGACTCCTCAGGTGGGGCGCGCCGGGGTCGGCGGCTGGTCCGGACCCGCCGGGGCGGCGGGCGGGGCGTCAGCTCTGGTTGAAGAAGCCGCCCTCGACGATGCGCTGCTTGTCCTCTGCCGTCACCTCGACGTCGCGCGGCGACAGGAGGAACACCTTCGCCGTAACGCGCTCGATGCTGCCGTGGAGACCGAAGATCAGCCCCGCGGCGAAGTCGACGAGCCGCTTGGCGTCGGCGTCCTCCATCTCCGTGAGGTTGATGATGACCGGCACTCCTTCCCGGAAGTGCTCACCGATCGTCCGCGCCTCGTTGTAGGTGCGCGGGTGGAGGGTGGTGATGCGGTACGGCTTCTCGTCGCTCACGGCTACCTGGGTGTGGGGGCGGGTGTCGAGGGCCACGGAGCCCTGCGTCATGGGGGCGGCGGGCTCGGCGCGGCGCGCGCGCAGCGCGGTCGCCTCCGGCTCGCGCGGCGTCCAGCTCCGGACGGGCGCGGGCTGCTGGGGCGCGTCGTCGTAGTACTCGTCGTCGTAGTAGCCGTCCTCGGCGCGGCGACGCTCGTCGTCGTCTTCAGCGAGCCCGAGGTAGACCGCCATCTTGCGCATCGCGCCGGCCATCGAGAGGGTCCTTCCTGCGGCGTGTTCCGGGCTCTCGACGGGTCGGGCCGCTGCTGCAGGCAGCGGACCTCGGACTGGGCGCCGAGCGGTCGGCAGACTACCTCCCGGGGGGCGTCCTACCCCCGAACAACGCGCTGCCGACACGCACGTGTGTGGCGCCGACGGCGACCGCCTGTTCGAGGTCACCGCTCATCCCCGCGGACAGCCACGTGGCGCCGGGGTGGTCGCGGCGCAGTCGGGCCGCGACCTCGGCGAGCCGGGCGAAGGCCTCCCCAGGGTCGGCCCCGCGCGGCGCGACGGCCATGACACCGCCGAGCCGCAGGCCCTCCTCGGCGGCGGCCGCGTCCGCCAGGCGGGGCAGGTCG
>JALYNB010000409.1 GCA_030773395.1 Actinomycetota bacterium | reverse complement strand
GCCGCCTTCGCGACGTCGGTCGGGGCGTCGGTCGTCGGCGGGATCGTCAGCTACGTGACGACCGTGCTGCTGGCCGGCGGGCTCTCGCTGGTGCTCAGCGAGGGGATGCTGGGGCGGCAGGTGACGGCCGGGCAGGTGTGGGCGAGGCTCCGGCCCCGCGTCCCGGGCCTCGTCGGGCTCGCGCTGCTGTCCGGCCTGTTGGTGCTGCTGGGCCTGGTCGCCTTCCTCATCGGTGCGCTGGTCGTCGGCATCTTCCTGCTGCTGGCCGCACCCGCCTACGTGCTGGAGAACGCGAGCGTGACCGGGGCCCTGCGTCGCAGCGCGGGCCTCGTGCGCGGCAGCTGGTGGCGCGTGTTCGGCATCTACCTGCTGATGTCGATCCTCGTCGGGATCGTGGGTCTCGTGCCCCTCGTGCCGGTCGGCCTGGCCGTGGGCTTCGACGCGCTGGACGGCACGGGCACGGGGCTCGGCATCGGCACGTACCTGCTGATCGTGCTCCTCATCTCCCTGGTGTCCCTGCTCACGGCCCCCGTGACGGCGTACGTGGTCGGGCTGCTGTACGTCGACCAGCGCATGCGGCGCGAGGGTCTCGACCTGCAGCTGGCCCAGGCGGCGGGGGTGGCGCCCGCGTACGGGCAGGCGCAGTACGGGCAGGCGCAGTACGGGCAGGCGCAGTACGGCCAGCCCCAGCACGGGCAACCCCCGTACGTGCAGCCGACGTACGGCGAGCCGGGCGCCACGCAGGGCGGCTGGACGCCGGGCGGCGACGGGGCCACCGGCGGTGGCAGCTGGTCCAGCCCGCCCAGCTGAGGGCCGGCCGCCCACACGGGTCGGTCGGCCGCGCGCCGCGCACCTAGTCTCGGCGACATGACGACGATGGAGCCGGAGGAGAGCCCCGGCGAGGCGACCGCGCTCGACGCGGAGCAGGCGGTGCTGGCCGAGGTCGCGAGCGAGGTCGACGCGCTCGAGGAGGCCGTGTCCATCACGCCGCTGGACCGGTCGCGCCGGCTCCTGCTCGTGCACGCCCACCCCGACGACGAGGCCATCGGCACGGGCGCCACCATGGCCAGGTACGCGGCCGAGGGCGTGCTCGTCGCCCTCGTCACGTGCACGCTCGGCGAGGAGGGCGAGGTCGTCGTCCCCGAGCTGGCCCACCTGGCCGCGGACCGCGACGACGCCCTCGGCGCCCACCGGCAGAACGAGCTCGCCACCGCCTGTGAGGCGCTGGGCGTGGAGGACTTCCGGTTCCTCGGCGGGCCGGGTCGCTGGCGTGACAGCGGCATGATGGGCGTGGCGACCAACGAGCGGCCCGGCTGCTTCTGGCAGGCCGACCTCGACGAGGCGACGCGCGAGCTGGTCGCCGTCCTCCGCGAGCTGCGGCCGCAGGTCGTCGTGACGTACGACGACAACGGCGGCTACGGCCACCCCGACCACATCCAGGCGCACCGGGTGACCGTCGCCGCGGTGGAGGCGGCGGGCGACCCCTCCTACGCGCCGGAGGTCGGCGAGCCCTGGCAGGTGGCCAAGCTGTACGCGACGGCCATGCCCAAGTCGGTGCTGCAGGCCGGGATCGACGCCGTCCGCGCGGCGGGACTGTCGTTCTTCGACCCCGCGGTGACCAGTGCCGACGACCTGGCGATCGGCGTGCCGGACGACACCGTCACGACCGAGGTCGACGCCCGCGACCACCTCGACGCCAAGACCGCCGCGATGCGTGCCCACCGGTCGCAGATCAGCGTCGACGGGCCGTTCTTCGCCCTGGCGGACGGCGTCGGGCAGCGGGCGTTCGCGATCGAGCACTACGTCCTCCTCCGCGGCGACCGGGGCCCGGGGGACGGTCCGCAGGGCCGGGAGGACGACCTGTTCGCCGGGCTGCTCTGACCATGGATGACCCGGACATGGGCGACCCGGCGCCCGAGCCCGAGCCCGAGCCCGACGACGACGTCCTCGCCCTCGCGGCGCAGGTCTTCGACATGGCCCGGGAGGGCGCGACACAGATCCTCGCCGCGCACGTGGACGCCGGCGTGCCCGTGAACCTCACCAACGGTTCCGGCGACACGTTGCTGATCCTGGCGGCCTACCACGACCACCCCGGCACGGTGGCCGCGCTGCTCGAGCGGGGCGCCGACACGGAGCGGGTCAACGAGCGCGGCCAGACGGCGCTCGGGGCAGCCGTGTTCCGGCGCTCGGAGGCCGGCGTGACGACGCTGCTGCGCGGGGGCGCGGACCCGGCGGCGGGCTCGCCCTGCGCGCTGGAGGTGGCGCGGTTCTTCGACCTGCCGGAGATGCTGCGCCTGCTGGGGGGCGACCCGCGTGCGTGAGCGGGCGCGACGTGGCTGGGTCGGGCCCTGGGTCGGGCCGCTCGTCCTGCTCGGTGCGCTGCTCGCCGGGGGTCTCGTCGGCCTGGTGGGGGCGTTCCTCGTGCCGCTGCGGGTGGGGGACGTCCCCGTCCCGGCGAGTCCGGTCGTCGCGCTCGTAGGGAACACCGTCGTCGGCCTGGGCGCCGCGCGGGCCGCCGGCCGGGCGGGC
>JALYNB010000408.1 GCA_030773395.1 Actinomycetota bacterium | reverse complement strand
GGCGAAGCCGAGGCGGTGCAGGAGGCGGAGACTGGCGGCGTTGCCGGCCCCGGTGTCGGCGACCACCGCCGACACCCCGGGGACGGCGAGCAGGTGCGCGACCAGCCGTCCCACCGCCTCCGTGGCGAGGCCGCGGCCGCGTGCGCTCGGCGCGAGGCCGTAGCCGACCTCCGGCTCGCCCGCCGGCGGCCAGGCCCGCACGCCGCACTCGCCGACCACCAGCCCCGGGCGGCGCGTAATCAGCCACTGCCCGTCGGCGACGCCGGCCAGGCAGACACGGGACAGGACGACGCCGGCGCCGTCGGAGGGCCAGTCGTCCGCGGTGACGAGCCCGTCGGGCAGCGCCCGACGGTGCAGTGCCGCGTCGGCGAGCGCCGGCGTGAGGGGGACGAGCAGGAGCCGGGGCGTCCCGAGCGGGACGTCGATGGGCGTCACGACGGGGGCCGGGACAGCGCGGTCAGGGCTCGAGCGCTGTGACCAGCGGGCCGGCGGTGAGCGCGACCTGCCAGTTCCTCGCCCCGCCGGCGCGCAGCGCCGCCGCCACGGTGTCCTCCGTGACCTCGTCGGGCGGCGACCAGGCGAGCCGTCGTACCAGCTCGGGCTGGAGGAGGTTCTCCACGGGCATCGTGTGCTGCTCGGCGAGGGCGGTGACCGCGGCCCGCGCCGCCGCGAGCCGCGCCGCCGCCTCCGGGTCGCGCTCCGCCCAGCGGGCCGGAGGCGGCGGGCCGTCCGACGGACTGGTGGTGAGCGGCAGTTCGGAGTCGGGGAGTGCGGCCGCCCGGCGCAGGGCGTCGAGCCACCGGGAGGCGTGCCGCCGGGTGGAGCGCCCGCTGAACACCGGCAGCGCCAGCAGCCCCGCGCTGTCGACCGGGCCCGCCGTCGCCGCGTTGATGATGGCGGCGTCGGGGAGCACGCGACCGGGCGCGATGTCGCGGGCGCGGGCCAGCTCGTCACGGGCCTCCCACAGGGCGCGCACCGCCGCGAGCTGCCGACGGCCGCGCAGGCGGTGGATGCCCGAGACCCGGCGCCAGGGCTCGGCCCGCGGCGCGGGCAGCGGAGCCGCTGCGACGGCCGCGAACTCCTCCCTCGCCCACTCGAGCTTGCCCTGCCGGTCGAGCTCCGCCTCCAGCGCGTCCCGGAGCTCGACGAGCACCTCGACGTCGAGCGCGGCGTAGCGCAGCCACGGCTCGGGCAGCGGCCGCGTCGACCAGTCCGCGGCGGAGTGCCCCTTCTCCAGCGACAGCCCGAGCACGGACTCGACCATGGCGCCCAGCCCGACGCGGGCGAAGCCGGCGAGCCGCCCGGCGAGCTCCGTGTCGAAGAGCCGGGTCGGGCGCATGCCGACCTCGGCGAGGCAGGGGAGGTCCTGGCTCGCGGCGTGCAGCACCCACTCGGCGTCGGCGATCGCCTCGCCGAGCGCGGACAGGTCCGGCAGCGGCACGGGGTCGACGAGCGCCGTGCCGGAGCCCTCCCGCCGCAGCTGGACGAGGTACGCCCGCTGCCCGTACCGATAGCCCGACGCGCGCTCGGCGTCGACGGCGACGGGGCCGCTGCCCGCGGCGAAGGCGCCGACGGTGGCGGCGTACCGCTCCGAGTCCGCGACAGGCGTGGGCACACCCTCCCGCGGCTCGGTCAGGGGGGTGGGCGCCGGGCCGTCCTGCTCGCCGGCCTCGGCGGACGGCAGGGTCTCGGTCACGAGTTGAGGATACGGACCGAAGACTCGCCGTCAGACGGAGCGGGTGCCGCCCGGGCCTGCTCCGGTACGCACCGTCAGCTGATGACGCCGGCGCGCAGGGCGAGGGCGACCATCTCGGCGCGGTCGCCCGTGCCCAGCTTGCGCGCGATACGGGCGAGGTGGCTCTTCACCGTGAGCGCCGACAGGCCGAGGGCCTCGCCGACCTCCTTGTTCGACTGGCCGTCCGCGACGAGGCGGATGACCTCGATCTCGCGGCCGGACAGGTCTGCGACCGCCCGCAACGACGGCGACACCGGGGCCGGGGTGACGAGCCCGGGGACCACGCCGTCGGCGGCTGTGTCGCGGTCACCGGTGAAGAGCAGCCCCTGCGCGCCGGCGGCGAAGGCGGCCCGGACGATCCCGGCGTTGCCGGTGCTGGCGAGGACCAGCACACGGCGCCAGCCGGCGGCGCGGAGCTCGCGGAGCAGGCCGAGGCCGCCCTCGGCGAGGTCGAGGTCGACGAGGCAGAGGTCCCCGGCCGCACCCTGACGGGTCACGGCGCGGGCCTCGGCGGCCGTGCCGACCTCGGTGACGTCGACGGCGCCCATGCCGCGCAGCCGGGTGGCGAGGGCCGAGCGGAGCTCGGTCTTCGTCTCCACGACGAGCGCGCTGAACGGCCGGACCGCCACCGGGCGGCGGGTCTGGGTGGGCACGGCCCCCGCGGGAAGGGGGGCATAGCTGGCGAGAGCAGTCACGACGCCTCCTGGCTGTGGACGCTCGACGTCGTGTCGAGCACCTACTCCATCGGCGGCGCCGAGGACCGGTTGCAGCCGGGGGGTGTCACCCGATGGGGCGGACCGCGTTCCCGACCTCGAGCCTCGCCCGGCGCTGGACGTCGTACAGGTCCACACCGGCGCCGACGTAGCGGTCGGCGACGGCCGGTCGGTGGTCCCACTCGGTGACCCGACCGACGCTCAGCGCCGCGGCGACGGTGCGCCGCTGCTGCTGACTCGCGAGCACGCGTGCCGACAGGTCCCGCACGTCGTAGCGCCGCTCGAGCTCACCCCGGCACGCCTCGAGGGCGGCGGAGTGCTCCGGGCTGTCGGCAAGGTTGACGAGCTCGCGAGGGTCCCCGGCGAGGTCGTAGAGCTGCTCCGGGTCGCCAGGGCAGTCGACGTACTTGTACCGGCCCCGGCGGACCATGAGGGCGGGGGCGACGACACCCTCGGCGAGGTACTCACCGAAGACGGGCCGCTCGGGTTCCCGCGGGGCGCCGGCGACGAGCGGGAGCAGGCTCGAGCCGTCGAAGCCGAAGTCGGCGCCCCCGTGCGGCTCGCCGCCGTCGCCCACGAGGTCGAGCAGGGTGGGCACGAGGTCCGTCGTCGACACCGGTTGGGCGACTCGTCCCGCGGCGAGGCGGTTGGGAGCGCGCACGAGCAGCGGCACGTGCATGGCCGGCTCGAAGAAGGTCATCTTGTACCAGAGGCCTCGCTCGCCGAGCATCTCGCCGTGGTCGGAGAGGAAGACCACCACGGTGTCGTCGGCCAGTCCCGTGCGGTCGAGGGTGTCGAGGAGCTCACCCACCTTCTCGTCCACGTAGCTGACCGCGGCGTAGTAGCCGTGTCGCGCGGTGCGGATCTGGTCGGGCGTCAGGTCGGCTTCGTCGACCCCGCACATCTCGCGGATCCGACGGCTGTGCGGGTCGGCGGACTCCCAGGGGATGAGCCCGACGTCGGGGAGCGCGACCTCCCGCGGGTCGTACAGGTCCCAGTGGCGGGCCCGGACCTCCCATGGGTCGTGGGGGTTGGTGAAGGAGACGATGAAGCAGAACGGGTCGCCGCTCGCTGAGCGGGCCATGTCGCGCAGGTGCCGCACCGAGCGGAACGCCACCTCGTCGTCGAAGTCCAGCTGCAGGGCCGTCTCGCACGTGCCCGCGCCCAGCACGCTGCTCATGTCGTGGTACCAGGGCAGCCGCTGGTCCAGAGGCCGGGTCCAGTCCGGGGTCCAGTCGAAGCCGGCGGGATAGATGTCGGGCGTGAGCCGCTCCTCGAACCCGTGCAACTGGTCCGGCCCGACGAAGTGCAGTTTCCCGGCGAGCGCAGTGCGGTAGCCGGCCGCGCGCAGGTGGTGGCCCAGCGTGGGCACGGCTGCGGGCAGCTCGCTCGCGTTGTCGTAGGCCTCGATCAGGGAGGGGCGCCGACCGGTGTAGAGCGACATCCGCGCCGGGCCGCAGAGCGGCGCGGCGCAGTAGGCCTGGTCGAAGACGACGGACTGCGAGGCCAGGCGGGACACGCGCGGGGCCTGCACGACCCGGTGCCCGTACGACGGCAGGAACCTCGCGGACAGCTGGTCCACCAGGATGATGAGGACGTTGGGCGGTCTGCTCACGGTCTCGCGCTGTCCCTCGCCTCCGCGGCACACGGCCGCACCGGTCACTGGCCGGGGCCGCTCGGGACCCCGCGCGAGGAGGCTACGGCGACACCCGGGTGGGGAGTGGCCGTCGCGGCGTGCCGTACCCGGTCAGTTCCGCACGGGCAGTGCTGCCACGGCAGACGCCTCCTCCGGCCCGCGTCGCTCCGGCTCCCGCCCCGACCCGCGGCGGGGACGGCCGCGTCCACGGGCGGCGGCGGGCCGGTCGGAGAGCGCGGAGGTCACGCGGTCGAGGTAGATCGCCAGCAGGACGACTGCGAGCCCGCCCTCGAAGCCGGTCGCGATGTCGAGCTGGGTCACGGCGCGGACCACGACGGCGCCGAGCCCGGCGGCACCGGTCAGTCCGGCGACGACCACCATCGACAGGGCGAGCATGATCACCTGATTGATGCCAGCCATGATCGAGGGCAGGGCCAGGGGGAGCTGCACCTCGCGCAGGATCTGCCCGGGGGACGCGCCGAAGGCGGACGCCGCCTCCACCGTCTCGCTGTCCACCTGTCGGATGCCGAGCTCTGTGAGGCGCACCGCCGGCGGGACCGCGAAGATCGTCGTGGCGACCACCCCGGGGACGACGCCGACCCCGAAGAAGAAGACCGCGGGGATGAGGTAGACGAACACCGGGGTCGTCTGCATGGCGTCGAGCACCGGCCGGAGCAGTGAGCGCGCTCTCGCGGAGCGTGCCGACCAGATGCCGAGCGGCAGCCCGACCACCGTCGCGAGGGCGGCGGCGACGATGACGAGGGCGAGGGTCTGGGCGGTCTGCTCCCACAGTTCGAGCGACTCGACCACCGCGAAGGCGAGGAGCGTGTAGAGCGCGAGCCGCCACCCGCTGGCCAGGTACGCCGCGCCGGCCAGCACGACGATCGACAGGAGCGCCGGCAGTGCCGTCAGCCCCCCGGTGATCGCGTCCACGAGCGACGCCATGACCGCGCTGATGGCGTCGAAGAGCCAGGGGGCGGTGTCGAGCAGCCAGAGGATGGCCTGCTCGACGGCGTTACCGAGCGGCAGGCGAGGCATGCTCACTCCTCGGGGCCGTGGACAGGGCTTCGAGGACGGCCGCTCGCGGCACCACTCCGACCATCCGCCCCTCCCGGTCCACGGCCGCGAGGGGCACGACGTGGTGACCGACGAGGTGGACCAGGTCGATGAGCGGCCGGTCAGCCGGGGTGGTGGCGAAGTCGTCGGTCAGGGCGTCCGGGGGGATCGTGCTGGCGCGGGCGCGCACCGCCGAGGCGAGGGCGTCGTCGCGGACCACGCCCACCACCCGCCGCTCGTCGTCGATCACGTACGCGCCGTTCGCCTCCGCGGCTCCCAGCCTGCGGAGCACCTCCTCGGGCCGGTCGGTGAGGCGGGCGACCACGCGCGGCTCCCGGACGAGGTCGGCGGCGGTCAGGACCCGCGAGCGGTCCACGTCGGAGACGAAGTCCGCGACGTAGGAGTCGGCGGGGGCCGAGACGATCTCCGCGCCGGTGCCGAGCTGGACGACCCGGCCGTCCTTGAGGAGCAGGATGCGGTCGCCGAGCCGCATCGCCTCGTTCAGGTCGTGGGTGATGAAGACCACGGTCTTGTGCAGCTCGCTCTGCAGTCGGAGCAGCAGTTCCTGCATGTCCCGACGGATCAGCGGGTCGAGCGCAGAGTACGGCTCGTCCATGAGCAGCACGTCGGAGTCGGTGGCCAGGGCGCGGGCGAGGCCCACGCGCTGCTTCATGCCGCCCGACAGCTGCGCCGGGTAGGCGTCGCCCTGGTCGCCCAGACCCACTGTGGCGAGGGCCCAGTCGGCCCGCTCGTGCTGCTCGGCGGCTGGGACGCCCCGGACCTTCAGGCCGTAGGCGGCGTTGTCGCGCACCGTCCGGTGCGGGAACAGGGCGAAGTGCTGGAAGACCATGCTCATCCGCCGGTTGCGCAGCTCGCGCAGCGCCGCCTCGTCGATGCGCTCGAGGGACTCCCCGTCGACCGTGATGCTGCCGGTGGTCGGCGGGACCAGCCGGTTGAGCATCCGCACGAGTGTCGACTTACCGGACCCGGACAGTCCCATGACCACGAACAGCTCGCCGGGCAGGACGTCGAAGCTGACGTCGTGGACGGCCACCGTCGCTCCCGTCCGCCGCAGGACCTCCCCGCGGCCCACGCCCGACCGGGCCAGCGCGAGCGCCTCCTCGGGCCGGTCGCCGAAGACCTTGCTGACCCCGCGGCAGGAGATCATCCCGGTCGTCATCCCGCGGTCTGCACCCAGGCAGCGACCTCGTCGGCGTGCTCGTCGACCCACGCGACCGCCGCGGCCTCCACGGCCTGGCCGTCGATGTCGACC
Organism: Actinomycetota bacterium; assembly: GCA_030773395.1. GTDB lineage: Bacteria > Actinomycetota > Actinomycetes > JALYNB01 > JALYNB01 > JALYNB01. Next base: position 1,631 of record JALYNB010000408.1, on the reverse strand, counting down.
GCCTTCTGGATCTCCTCCATCTCCCCGAGGGGGATCCTGAACTCGCGCAACACGGCGGTGAACCGCGGCGCCTGCTCCTGCAGCTCCTTGCTCACGGCGATGTTCGCCGAGTACGCCGGCATCGCGCAGGCTCCGTCCCCCTCGGTGAAACAGCCCTCCTCGTAGGGCCGGCCCTCCTCCAGCTGCGTCATGTCGTACTGCGCGAACACGGAGTGGGGCCGGTACAGGTAGAGGACGATCGGCTGCTTCTGGGTGTACGAGCGCTTCAGCTGCGCGAGCTCGGCGGCCTCACCGGCGACCACGTGCTCGAAGTCGATGCCGTAGCCCTTCAGGCGGGCGCGGTTCTGCTCCGTCGTGACGTAGCCCGGGTCGGCGTCGTACAGCTTGCCGCCGAAGACGTCCTTGAAGTCGTTGAGCTGCTGCACGCTGGTCAGACCGGCGGCGGGGCCACCCGGCTCCACGGCGTAGCTCGGGACGAACCAGCCCTGGTTCGCGTCACCGTACGTCTCGGAGACGATGTCCACCTCATCAGCGGCCTCGTCGGCGAAGGGCTGCTGGTTGGGCAGCGCGACCTCGGTGAGCAGGTCGACGTCGCCGCGGCGCGCACCCGTCCAGGCCGCCGCGGGGTCGAGCTGGGTCGTCTCGATCTCCTGCACCCCGAGCTCGGGGTGACGCTTCACAATCTCCGCGAGGATCGCGTTGGTCACCCCCGCCGCCGTCCAGCTGAACTGCGCCGCCTGGACGGTGGCGGGCTCGGTCGCGTTCCCGGCTCCGCCCGGGGCGCTGCTCGAGTCGCCGCCGCCGCACGCGGACAGGCCGGTGACGAGGGCGAGCAGGAGGGCCGGGGTGCGACGGGTCAGGGTCGTGCTCTTCATGTGGTTCCTCTCCGGCCGGGGCTGTCGGGCGCAGCGCTGTCGTCGAGGGACTGAGTAAAGCGGGTCCCGGCTGTCCTGCGGGGCGGTGCCGCGATCCGTCGGCGTCCCCCGCGCCGGCGCGCCCGCCGCGGAGGGGGGACGGCCCGACGGGGCGTGGGAGCCGAGCGGGCCCGCCACGCCGGCCTGAGCCGCGGCTTCCTCACCGGCTAGTCGCGTGGTGGCAGGGCCGTGACCCCCGTCGGCGGTAGGCCGCCGACCGCGCAGAGGAGGTCGCACCAGGCGGCCAGGTGGGCGACGAGGTCCTCGTCGAGGCCGCTGCGCTCGCCGGACGGCCCGGGGGACCACGACGCCCGCAGCTCGACCTCGGCATGCTCCTGGGTGGCGCTCGCCTCCCCGTCGGCGGCCAGGTCGCCGAAGGACGTGGAGGCCGTGCGCGTGACAGTGCCCCCGGCCGCGTGGCTGCGCGCACCGCGGCTGGCGAGGGCTTCGGCCAGCCAGCCCCAGGCGACCTCGCCCAGCAGCGGGTCACCCGCCATCTCGGGCTCGACGGGGGCCTGCACGAGCGTCACGAGCCGCGTGTCACCGGCCCAGCCCTCCTGGCCTTCGGGGTCGTGCAGCACGACGAGGCGGCCGGAGGCGACTTCCGCGTCGCCGTCGTGCACCTCGGCGGCGAAGGCCAGGGCGTGGGGCGCGAGTCGGCTCGGCGCGGGGATCTCCTCGAGGGTCACCTCGTCGCGGGGCAGCGCCTCGCGCAGG
>JALYNB010000407.1 GCA_030773395.1 Actinomycetota bacterium | reverse complement strand
GCCCCGTCTCGCCGCCGCATCGCGTTGCTCGTCGTCGCGGTGGTCGCCGCGGTCGCGGTGCTGGGCGGCGCGGTCGCGGCCGGGGTGTTGTTCGCCGTGCGGTCCGGTGGGGTCGCGGGGGCGCCGGTCCCGGACCCCGGCCCGCGGACCGACGGGAGTTCGGCCGCGTCCCCGGCCGCGCGGTCGGTCGACGACGTCGTGCCGGAGATCACCGCGTTCGTCGAGCAGGAGCGGGGGCTGCGCTTCACGACCCCGGCCGAGGTCCGCCTGCTGCCCGACGACGAGTTCCAGGCGGCGCTGACCCGCGCGCAGGAGCGCGACGCCGACCCCGCGGCGCTCGCCGAGGACGAGGCGACCTTCACCGCTCTGGGCCTGCTGCCCCCCGGTTCGGACCTCGACGCCGAGCTCGACGCGCTGCTCGCCGCCGGTGTCCTCGGCTTCTACGACCCGCACACGGACGAGCTCTACGTCCGCGGCGACGCGGCCACCCCCGCGGTCCGGTCGACCATCGCCCACGAGCTGGTCCACGCCCTGCAGGACCAGGCGTTCGACCTCGACCGGCCCGAGTACGACCAGCGCGACGACGAGCTCGCCCTGGGCTTCAGCGGGCTCGTCGAGGGGGACGCGGTGGTCGTTCAGGAGGCGTACGAGCGCGAGAGCATGACCCCGCAGGAGCGGCGGCAGGCCCAGGAACCACCCGGCGACCTCACCCCGCTGCTCGACGCCCCGCCCGCCCTGCTGCAGCTGCTCACGTTCCCGTACGGCGCCGGCCCGGGACTCGTGCGCACCGTGCGCGGGGAGCGCGGGCAGGAGGGGCTCGACGCCCTGTTCCGCGAGCCGCCGGCGACCAGCGAGCAGCTCCTGCACCCCGAGGCCTTCCTCGCGGGCGAGCCGCCGGTCGCCGTGCCGCTCCCCGGCGCCGACGGACCCGCCGTCGACTCCGGGGTGCTCGGGGAGCTCGGGCTCGCGCTGGTCCTCGCCGGCGGCGGCCCGAGCCCCGCCCTCACCTCCCCGGCCGCCGAGGGCTGGGCGGGCGACGCCTACGTGACCTGGCGGGAGGGCGGCACCACCTGCACCCGAGCGACCGTCGCCACCGACACGGCCGCGGACGGCGCCGAGCTGCGAGCGGCTCTCGACGCCCTTGCCGAGGACGCCGACGAGGGCCGCCGGTTCGAGGTGCTGGGCTCGGGGCCCGTCACGTTCACGGCCTGCGCGGGCGGGGCGACCGCCTGACCGCCGAGCAGACCGGGTTGCGGCGGCCCGCACTGCGGGAGGATGAGCCGGTGACCGAGACCCCCGCCCGCTTTCCCGCGCTGCTCAGCGAGCAGGTCGGCCACGAGTTCGCGGCCAGCCAGCAGTACCTCGCCGCCGCCGTCTGGCTCGACAGCCACGACCTCCCCCGGCTCGGCGCGCACTTCTACCGCCAGGCCGGGGAGGAGCGCGACCACGCCATGATGATGGTCCGCTACATGCTCGACCGTGACCTCCCCGTGCAGGTCCCAGGCGTGGCGGGCGTGCGCAACGCCTTCGACAGCCCGCGGGACGTCGTGGCCCTGGCGCTGGAGCAGGAGAAGGCGGTCACGGCGCAGATCGAGACGCTGTTCAAGGCGGCCCGCGGCGAGGGCGACGTCATCGGTGAGCAGTTCGTGCTCTGGTTCCTCAAGGAGCAGGTCGAGGAGGTCGCGTCCATGTCGACGCTGCTCCGCATGGTGGAACGGGCGGGCGACGACTGGCTGCGCATCGAGGAGTTCTTGGCCCGCGACACGGTCGGCGACGAGGGTGTCGACCCGAGCGCGCCCCCGGTCGCCGGGGCGCCCGCCTGAGCGTCGGCCCGACCGCGGGCGGCTTCAGCCCGGGGGCCGTGCACCGGGACCCGCCGAGCTCGGACGAGCCGTCGGACGCGGGCCGGGTCGCGACCCTGGTCGGCCTGCTGTTCGGGCTCGCCGGCATGGGGAGCGCGGGCGTCGCGGTGGCGCTGCCCGCCCTCGCGGCGGACCTCGGCCTGTCGACCGGCGGCCGCGCGTGGGTGATCAGCGTCTACGCGCTGACCCTCGCGGTCGCGACCGCCGTGTACGGGGGGGGTCACCGACCGCCCGGTCAGCCGGGCGCAGGCCAGCTCGGTGGTGGCTCGGGCGCTGTCCACGATGGTCGACGCGGGCGCGGTGACGCTGCCCGACCCGGTGACGCTGTACTGACTCGACGCCCGATCCGTGCGACGGCGGTAGGGCCCCGGCCCCTCCGCCCGCCGCGTGTCCGGCCCCCGCCGCGCGCGCGGTCGCGACCGCCGAAGTGCGAGACTC
>JALYNB010000406.1 GCA_030773395.1 Actinomycetota bacterium | reverse complement strand
GAGGCCGTGCGGTCGCCCTTCCGCGTCGGCGACGCCGCGGTGCGGCTCGGGGTCAGCGTCGGCACGGCGCTGGCCTGGGCCGGTGCGAGCCCCGACGAGCTGGTCGCCGCCGCCGACCGGGAGATGTACGCCGTGAAGTCGCGCCGGCACCGGCCCCGCAGCCGGTCGGCCTCCCGCGGGGCCTGAGAGCGCGGGCGGCGCCGGCGGGGCGCCCGCCCGCCCGACGTCAGACGTCGAAGACGTCGCCGGCTCGCACGACCTCCAGCGGGCCCGGGTAGGCGGCCTCCGCCTCCGCCCGCACCTGCTCGTCGTCGTTCCAGCCGACCAGGTGGGTGAGCAGGAGCCGCCGGGCCCCGGCGCGCACCGCGTGCTCCCCTGCCTCGCCCCCGGTGAGGTGCAGCCCCTCGGGGTTGTCCCCTGTGGACACGAAGCTGGCCTCGCAGAGCAGGACGTCGGCGTCGCGGGCGAGGTCGACCAGCGCCTCGGTCGGGCCGGTGTCCGCCGAGTAGGCCAGCGCGCGACCGCCGGCCTCGAACCGCAGGCCGAAGCACTCCACGGGATGGGCCACCTGCTGCGCCGTCACCCGGAAGGGGCCGATCTGCCGCTCACCAGGCGTCAGCGTGTGGTGCACGTAGACGTCCTCGAACACGTCCCCGGGCTGGCCGTAGATACCGGCCAGGCGCTCGGGCGTGCCCGCCGGCCCGTGCAGCGGGAGGGGTGGGGGCGTGCCGTCGGGGTGGTAGCGGCGGGCCACCACGTAGCTCGCGAGGTCGAGGCAGTGGTCGGCGTGCAGGTGGGACACGACGATCGCGTCGATGTCGAACACCCCCACCTGGGCCTGCAGGGCCCCGAGCCCGCCCGGCCCGAAGTCGACGAGCAGCCGGAAGCCGTCGTGCTCGAGCAGGTAGGCCGAGCAGGCGGCGTCCGCCCGCCCGTACGAGCCGGCGCAGCCGAGGACGGTGAGCCTCACCGCGCGCCCGCGGCGGAGGCGGTGATGGCCGCCGGCCCGGCCGGGGCCAGGGCGGGGACGGGGCGCGGGGTGCGGGTCGATCCGATGAGGACGGTCTCGCTCACGGTCCCGACCTCCGGGCCGAGGAAGCGCCGCCCCAGCCCCTGGAACACCACCGGGTCACCGGTCGAGAGGAACTGGTGGGTGGGCGCCGGCTTCGCCGGGTCGCGGAACTGACCGAGCCGCGCCAGGGCGTGGTGCACGTCCTTGGCCGTCTCCTCGGCGCTGGACACGAGCGTGACACCGTCGCCCATGACCCAACTGATCACGCCGGCGAGCAGCGGGTAGTGCGTGCAGCCGAGCACGAGGGTGTCGACCCCCCCGGCGACGACCGGGGTCAGGTACTCCTCGGCCAGCGCGTGCAGCTCGGGACTCGTCGTGTCACCCCGCTCCACGAACTCCACGAACCGGGGGCAGGCGACGGCCGTCAGCTCGACCTCCGGGGCAGTGCGGCGGAAGGCCTTCGCGTAGGCGCCGCTGGCGATCGTCGCGCTCGTGCCGATGACCCCCACGCGGCCGTTGCGCGTCGCGCGCGCCGCGCGGCGCACCGCCGGGTCGATGACCTCGACCACCGGGACGTCGTACCGCTCTCGCGCCTCGTCGAGGCAGGCTGCGCTCGCGCTGTTGCAAGCGACGACCAGCAGCTTCACGCCGTGGTGGACGAGGTGGTCCATCACGTCGAGGGCGTGGCGCCGGACCTGCTCCAGCGGCAGCGGCCCATAGGGGCCGTGCGCCGTGTCACCGACGTACGCGACCGGCTCGTGCGGCAGCAGGTCGAGCACCGCCCGGGCGACGGTCAGCCCGCCGACCCCCGAGTCGAAGATGCCGATCGGGGCATCGTCGACGATGTCGCCCCGGTCAACCCCGTCGACTCTGTCGACCCGGTCAGCGCTGTCCACGAGCGTCGAGGCTAGGTGCTGCGCATCCTGCCCGAGCGCCTCACGGTGCGTGACGCGCCGCACACCTGGGTGTCCGTGCCCTGCCGTCACGCCCAGAGATGGCCGTCGAGCGCTGCCTCGGCGTCCTCCAGCGTGCCCGCGTAGGCGCCGGTCGAGAGGTACTTCCACCCGGCGTCGCACACGACGAACGCGATGTCAGCCCGCTCTCCGCGGCGCACGGCCTTCTCCGCTTGCTTGAGCGCCGCGTGCGCGATGGCCCCCGTGGAGACCCCGGCGAACAGCCCCTCCTCGGCGATGAGTCGGCGCATGGCGGCGACCGCGTCCTTGGCGCCCACGCCGTACCGGGTCGTGAGCACCGAGGCGTCGTACAGCTCCGGCACGAAGCCCTCGTCGAGGTTGCGCAGCCCGTAGACCAGCTCGCCGTAGCGGGGCTCCGCGGCGACGACGGCCACCCCCGGCACGTTCTCCCGCAGGTACCGCCCCGCGCCCATGAGCGTGCCCGTGGTGCCGAGGCCGGCGACGAAGTGCGTGATCGACGGCAGGTCGGCGAGCAGCTCGGGCCCGGTGGTCTCGTAGTGCGCCTGCGCGTTCGCGGGGTTGCCGTACTGGTAGAGCATCACCCAGTCGGGGTTCTCCGCGGCGATCCGCTTGGCCCGCGCGACGGCCTCGTTCGAGCCGCCGGCGGCCGGCGACGGGATGACCTCCGCGCCGTACATCTCCAGCATCTGGCGCCGCTCCACCGAGGTGTTCTCGGGCATCACGCAGACGAGCCGGTAGCCGCGGAGCTTCGCGACCATCGCCAGCGAGATCCCGGTGTTGCCGCTCGTCGGCTCGAGGATCGTCGAGCCGGGCCGGAGCAGCCCGCCCTTCTCCGCCGCGGTGATCATGTAAAAGGCGGCCCGGTCCTTGACGGAGCCCGTGGGGTTGTGGTCCTCGAGCTTTGCCCAGAGCCGCACCTCGGGGCTCGGCGACAGCCGCGGGAGACCCACCAGCGGCGTGCCGCCGACGGAGTCGAGGAGCGAGTCGAAGCGGGCCACTAGAGGGCCGCGCCGCCCGCCACCGCGGGGAGGATCGTGACCTCGTCGCCGTCGGAGAGCGCGGTGTCGAGGGCGCCCGTGAAGCGGACGTCCTCGTCGTTGACGTAGACGTTGACGAAGCGCCGCAGTCCGGCGTCGTCGACGAGGCGCTCGCCGATCCCGGGGTGGCGCCCGTCCAGGTCCTTGATGAGCTCGCCCAGGCTAGCGCCCTCGCCGGTCACGCTCTTCGCCCCGGAGGTGTGCTGCCGCAGGATCGTCGGGATGCGGACGTCGATGGCCATGCGGACGGTCTCCTCGTTCGAGCGGGTACGGCGGTCAGCGCGCAGGGCCGCGCGACTCCGCCCTCGACAACGCCGGTCGCCGGAGCGGGATTCCGGGGTCAGGGCTGCGGGGCCGGCAGGACCCGCACGTCCTCCTCCGTGACGACCCCGTCGACGATGCGGAACGAGCGGAACTCCTCCCGCTCCGGGTCGCGGGTGGAGACCAGGACGTAGTGGGCGTCGGGCTCGGATGCGAGGTTCACGTCCGTCCGCGACGGGCACGCTTGCGTGGCCGTGTGCGAGTGGTAGATCACCACGGGGGTCTCGTCGCGCGCGTCGAGCTCCCGGTAGAGCCGCAGGAGCTCCATCGAGTCGAACTCGTAGAACGTCGGGGAGCGCGCCGCGTTGGCCATCGGCACGAACCGCTCTGGCCGGCCGTCGCGGCCCGCGACGATCCCGCAGGCCTCGTCCGGGTGGTCGCGCCGCGCATGGGCGACGATCGCGTCGTAGATCTCCTGGTCGAGCTCCAGCACGGGCCGAGCCTAGTGGCGGGCCCGGAAGGCCCGCGCCACGAGCCGCGGCTCCCCACCACGACCCGCGGCTCCGCCTCCTGCCGCCGGTGTCACCAGCCGGCGACCGCCCGCACAAGCGTCTCCTGCAGCCAGCCGAGGAAGTCGAACACCTCGAGCGCGGGAGCGCGCGGGTCGTCGGCCCGGGGCGGCCGCTCGACCGTCTCCTCGGTGATCTCCAGTCGGGCGCCCAGCGCCAGCCGCAGGTCCGTCAGCACGGTCATCCACGCGTCCGCCGTCTCGTCGTCGAGCACGACCGTGCCCCCGGCGGCGGGGAGCGTGTCCTGCACGAGCCGGAGCCCGGCGGCCTTCGTGGCGTGCAGGTCGCCCGCGGTGAAGCGACGGTAGTCGGCGGCGGCCTCCGCGTGGGCCGGGTCGACGTCGACGCGGTAGGCGTCGGGGAACAGGCGGGCGAGCACCGGGTCGTCGGGGCGACCCGGGTCGCGGGCGCTGTCGGCGCCCATCCCGGTCAGCGCGACGAGGGGGTCGACGTTCCTGTCCGCGCCGTCGGAGAGGGCGCCCCCGCGCGGGTCCTGCGTCGCCAGGAGCGCCAGCAGGTCGGCCACGAGCACGTGCAGCAGCGCGGCCTCGTCCGGCCCGAAGGTCGCGGTGACCCCCGAGCGCCGGCGGCGGAAGGCCTTCACCTGTCCTGCTGCAGCGTGGCCCAGAGCCCCTTGGCGTGCAGCCGCGCGACGTCGGTCTCCATCTGCTCCCGGCTGCCCGTGGAGACCACGGCCCTGCCCTTGTGGTGCACGTCGAGCATCAGCTCCGTCGCCTTCGCGCGGCTGTAGCCGAACAGCTGCTGGAACACCAGCGTCACGTAGGACATGAGGTTCACCGGGTCGTTCCAGACCAGGGTGACCCAGGGGACGTCGACGTCGGCGTCCTCCGCGACCTCCGGGCGCTCGAGCTGCGCCGGAGCGGCACTCGCAGTGGTCGTCCTCACGCTGCTCCTCCCTCGCGCTCCCGGCGCCTCGGCTCCGAAGGCGCTGATCCTCGCGGGCCCGCGACGCCGCCTGCCCCGGGGTGGGGCACGCCGTCGGGCCTGCCTGCCCTCGCGCCTACCCGTGCCGCCGCGCCCTAGGCTCCCCGGCATGCCCGCGTCGACCGCGCTGCTCACCGACCAGTACGAGATCACGATGCTGCAGGCGGCCCTGCGCAGCGGACGGGCCTCGGTCCGCTCCACGTTCGAGGTCTTCGCCCGCCGGCTCCCGGACGGCCGCCGGTACGGCGTGGTGGCCGGCACCGGCCGCGTGCTCGACGCGATCGCCGATTTCCGGTTCGGGGCCGACGAGCTGGAGTGGCTGGGGGCCTCCCGGGTCGTCGACTCCGCGACGCTCGACTGGCTCGCCGACTACCGGTTCCGCGGGCACGTCGACGGCTACGCGGAGGGCGACGCCTACTTCCCCGGCAGCCCCGTGCTCGTCCTCGAGGGCACGTTCGCGGAGTGCGTCGTGCTCGAGACCCTCGTGCTGTCGATCCTCAACCACGACTGCGCGGTCGCCTCCGCCGCGTCGCGGATGGTGTCGGCGTCCGGCGACCGCCCGTGCATGGACTTCGGGTCGCGGCGCACCCACGAGCAGGCGGGCGTCGCGGCGGCCCGCGCCGCCTACGTCGCCGGCTTCGCCAGCACGTCGAACCTCGAGGCGGGCCGCGCCCACGGCATCCCGACGGTCGGGACGAGCGCCCACGCCTTCACGCTGCTCCACGGGGACGAGCGGGAGGCGTTCTCCGCGCAGGTGGCGAGCCTCGGGACGCACACGACGCTGCTCGTCGACACCTACGACACGGAGCAGGGCATCCGCAACGCCGTCGAGGTCGCGGGCACCGGGCTCGGGGCCATCCGCCTCGACTCGGGCGACCTGGGTCAGGAGGCGCGCGACGCGCGGACGCTGCTCGACTCCCTGGGCGCGGAGAAGACGAAGATCGTGGTGACGAGCGACCTGGACGAGTACGCGATCGCTGCTCTGCAGGGCGCTCCCGTCGACGCGTACGGCGTGGGCACCAACCTCGTCACCGGCTCCGGCGCGCCGACCGCGGGCTTCGTCTACAAGCTCGTCGCCCGAGCGCTCGACGACGCCTTCGACGCCCCGCTGCTCCCGGTGGCCAAGAAGTCCGCACACAAGGGCAGCCGCGGAGGCCGTCCCACCGCCGTGCGGCGGATCGACGCCTCCGGGGTAGCGGCGGCGGAGGTCGTGCAGCGGGCGGGCCACCCGGACGCGCCACTGTCGGCCGGGCCCCACGACCGGCCGTTGCTCGTGCCCCTCGTCCGCCGCGGCGAGCAGGTCGAGCGCCGCGGGCTCGCCGAGGCCCGCGAGCAGCACAAGCGGGCGATGGAGGAGCTCCCCCCCGACGCCTGCCGCCTCTCCCGCGGCGAGCCGGTGATCGACACGCTCTACGAGAGCTGACGCGATTCGCGGGCGCCGGGCGCCGGGCCCAGCTCGCCCCGCAGCACCTTGCCGGTCTCGTTGCGGGGCAGTCGGTCGGTGAGCACGACCTCGCGCGGCACCTTGAACCGGGCCAGCTGCCTGCGGACGTGCGCCTGCAGCCCCTCCGGCGTCACGGCCGCTCCGCGGCGGAGCACGACGTGGGCGACGAGCGCCTGCCCGAACACCTCGTCGGGCACCCCCACGACGGCGACCTCCTCGACCTCAGGGTGGTGGCAGAGCACGTCCTCCACCTCACCGGGGAACACGTTCTCCCCACCCGACACGATCATGTCGTCGCTGCGGCCCTCGACCCGCAGCCGCCCCCTCGCGTCGAAGCGGCCCGTGTCGCCCGTCGACACGAGCCCGCGGACCCGCTCCCGGTCACGGCCGTCGGTGTAGCCGGAGAACACGAGGTCGCTGCCGACGAAGATCCGCCCGGTCGTGCCGCGCGGCACGGGGTGGCCCGCGTCGTCGAGCACCTCCACTCGCGTGCCCCGGACGGGGCGCCCGGCCGTACCGGGGTCGGCGCGCAGGTCGGCGGGGGTGGCGATCGCCGCATAGGCCACCTCGGTGGAGCCGTAGACGTTGTGCAGCACGTCGCCGTACGCGTCCATGAAGCGCGTCGCGAGGTCACCGGGCAGGGCGCTGCCGCTGACCGCGATCACGCGCAGGCTCCTGGTGTCGTAGCGGGAGCGCACCGGCTCGGGCAGGTCGAGGATGCGCTGCAGCATGACGGGGACGGCGATCAGCGCGTCGACTCGGTGCGCCTCGATCGAGGCCAGCAGCGCCTCGGGCTCGAACCGCCGGGCGACGACCATCGGCGCGCCCAGCGCCAGCGCCGTTGACAGCCCCGCGAAGCCCCACGCGTGGAACAGCGGGGCCGCGACGGCGATCGGGCGGCCTGCGCGCAGCGGCACCCGCTGCAGGAACGCCGCGGCGTTCCGGGCGGTCGCCTCGGAGCGCGCCGCGCCCTTCGGGGTGCCGGTCGTGCCGCTCGTGAGGATCACCTGCCGGCCCTGCCGGCCCGGGGGCGGTGGCGCCGGGGCACCCGCGGCGACGAGCTGCTCCAGCGAGGCGGCGCCGCGGACCGCGGGCGGTGTCCGCGGGAGGGCCGCGTCGGTGATGACGCTCAGCCTCCCGCCGCCGGCCGTCGCCAGGTCCGCCGCGAACTCCTCGTCGTGCAGCACCGCGGTCACGCCCTGGCCGTCGAGCACCGCCGCCAGCTGCGGTCCCGCGAAACCGGTGTTGACGTGCACGACGTCCGCGCCGAGCCGCCCCAGGGCGGCGACCGCCTCGACGTAGGCCGGGCTGTTGCGCGCCAGCAGCGCGACCGGATCGCCCGGCCGGACCCCGAGCGCGGCGAGCCCCCCCGCGACGGCCGCGGCCCGCAGGTCGAGCCGCTGCCACGTGCGTTTCTGCCCGGTGTCGGAGGCGACGACCGCCCGGCGGTGCGGGTGC
>JALYNB010000405.1 GCA_030773395.1 Actinomycetota bacterium | reverse complement strand
GGGGGGCCCGGTCCAGCCGGAGGTGCGCGGGGCCCGCACGCGACCCCCGCTCAGCGGAACGGCACGTTGTACGGCGTGACCACCAGCACCGGCCGGTGCGGCTCGACGAGGTGCGCACGGACGGGGTGGAGGTCAGTCCGGACCCGGCGGCTCGTCGACGACGTCTACTGGGCGGCCGGGTTCGGGCCGCGCCCGCGCTGGCCGCTGCCGGCCCAGCGGTGCTCGCGTCAGCCCTTCGTCGGGCCACCGAGGTGGTCCTTCAGCTCCTTCATCACCGTGTTCGGGCCGTCGACCTGGCGCAGCGGCTTGAGCAGCTCGACGAGCTCGTCGTCCGCGCCGTTGGACTTCGCGAGCTCGGCCAGCTGCTCGCCGTCCATCGGGTAGTCGGCGCCCTTTAGCGCCTTCTGCACCTGGTTGACCTGGAACGCCGGGCCCTCGATGTCCTTGGTCTGCCGCTCCGTCCGCCCGCCGGGCGTCGGCCCGCCGAGCGCCTCGGCCTCGCTGAGCTCGTGCATGACGGCGTTCGGTCCGTCGAACCCGTCGGACTTCTGGAGGCCGCGCAAGATCTCGACCAACTCGGCGTCGGCCCCGTTCGACTCCGCGTGCTTCGCGAGGTCGTCGGGGGAACCGGGGTAGTCGAACCCCTTGAGGGCCTTCTGGACTTCGGTCACCTGGAATCTCGCCACGGCGCCTCGGTACCCGGAGTCGCTCCGATCACGCCCACGTCAGGATCAGGTCGCGCGGGTGGCCGGCCGCCCGACCTGCAGGTGCTTCAGCAGCACCCGAGTCGCCTCCGCCACGGCGTCCACCGCCTCCTCGAACACCGCCGCGTTGTGCGCGGCCGGCGCGCGGAAACCGCTGATCTTGTGCACGTACTGGACGGCGGCAGCGCGCACGTCATCGTCAGTGACCTCCTCTGCGTACGGCGGGCGGAGGGTCTTGATGCTGCGGCACATCCCGACATCGTCGCCAGTCCCCGGCCCGTCCGCGGCCGTTCCGCATCGACACCTGCTCCGGCGGTGCCGCCGGCCGGGTGCGGGGCGGTGCCGGCGCGCGAGCGTGGGTAGCCCTGCCCCGTGCGCGAGGTCGAGGTCAGGGACGACGGCATCCGGCTCGGCCAGCTGTTGAAGCTGGCCGGCGTGGTCGACGCGGGCGGTGACGTCCGGTCGCTGCTCGACGACGGTGTGGTCACGGTCAACGGTGAGTCGGAGGGCCGGCGGGGCCGACAGCTGCACCGTGGTGACGTCGTCGGCGTGGCGGGGGACGAACTGCGCCTCGTCTGACGTTGCCAGAGCCGAGCGGGCCCGTGCCCAGCGCGGCCATCCAGCCGCACCACCCGGCCCCCACCACCCTCCCCCCAGCACTGGAGAGCACCGTTCGCATGACCATCGACGCCGACACCACCACGGAGCGGGCGGAGGTCCCGGCCCCCGGGGGCGGTGCCGTCGAGACCTCCGAGCACGAGGCCGAGGCCGCCCAGCCCGAGGCCGTCAAGCCGCAGGCCGCCCAGCCCGAGGCCGAGACCGTCCAGCCACAGGCCGGCCAGCCGTCCGACGCCGACCAGCACTCCCAGCCCGGCCAGCAGGCCGAGGCCGACCAGCCGCACAGTGAGTCGGGCCACGGGTTCGACGAGCTCGACCTGCGCCCCGAGCTGCTCAAGACGCTGGCCGACCTGGGCTACGAGGAGGCCACCCCGATCCAGCGCGAGGCCATCCCCCCGCTGCTCGAGGGCCGCGACCTGCTCGGGCAGGCCGCCACCGGCACGGGCAAGACCGCCGCATTCGCGCTCCCGCTGCTGAACCGCCTCCGGGCCGGCCGCACGGACGTCGACCCGGTGGCCCTGGTCCTCGTGCCCACGCGCGAGCTGGCCGTCCAGGTGTCGGAGGCCGCCCACCGCTACGGGCGCGAGCTCGGCGCCCGGGTCGTCCCGATCTACGGCGGGCAGCCGATCGGCCGCCAGCTCCGCGCGTTGTCCACCGGCGTCGACGTGGTCGTGGCGACCCCCGGCCGCGCGCTGGACCACATGGGCCGCGGCACGTTGCGCCTCGGCGCGCTGCAGACCGTCGTCCTCGACGAGGCCGACGAGATGCTCGACATGGGGTTCGCCGAGGACATCGAAGCGATCCTGTCCGACGCGCCGCAGGAGCGGCAGACGGTCCTGTTCTCCGCGACGATGCCGCCGCGGCTCGACTCGATCTCCCGGAGCTACCTGCACGACCCGGTGCGGATCCGCATCGGGCGGGAGACCACGGCGCCGGGGGAGGCGCCCCGGGTCCGGCAGACGGCGTACATCGTGCCGAGGCCGTCGAAGCCCGCGGCTCTCGGTCGCATCCTCGACGTCGAGGCGCCCAGCGCGGCGATCGTGTTCTGCCGGTCCCGCGAGGAGGTCGACACCCTCACCGAGACGCTGAACGGGCGCGGCTACCGCGCGGAGGCTCTGCACGGTGGCATGGGCCAGGAGCAGCGCGACCGCGTGATGGGCCGGCTGCGCGCCGGCACCGCCGACCTGCTGGTCGCCACCGACGTCGCCGCCCGCGGGCTCGACGTCGAGCAGCTGACGCACGTCGTGAACTACAACGTGCCGTCCGCGCCGGAGTCCTACGTGCACCGCATCGGCCGCGTGGGCCGGGCCGGGCGCGAGGGCGTCGCGATCACGCTGGCCGAGCCGCGCGAGCACCGCATGCTCAAGACGATCGAGCGCGTCACCAAGCAGCGGATCCCCGTCGCGACGGTCCCGACCGTCGCCGACCTGCGCGCCCGCCGCCTCGAGCTGACCAAGGCGGCCGTGCAGGAGAACCTCCTCGGCGACGGGGAGACCCTCGACCGCTTCCGCGTCGTCGTCGAGGCGCTGGCCGGTGACTTCGACCTGCTGGAGATCGCGCTCGCGGCCGTCAAGGTGGCCCACGAGGCCAGCTCCACGACGGCGGACGACGAGGAGGAGATCCCCACGGTCCGGCCCCCGGCCGAGCGGGACGACCGGGCGCGCGGTCGCGGTCCGGCCGGGGCCGGTGGCCCCGAACGCCGCCGCCGCTCGTCCGAGGGCATGACGCGGCTGTTCATCAGCGCCGGCCGCGCGGCCGGCGTACGTCCGCAGGACCTCGTCGGCGCGATCGCGGGGGAGTCCCCGCTCGCCGGCCGCGACATCGGGGCGATCGAGATCGCGGACCGGTTCGCGCTCGTGGAGGTGCCGGAGGGGGCGGCCGACGAGGTGGTCCGCGCGATGCGCGGCACGACGATCAAGGGCCGCAAGGTGACCGTACGGCGGGAGCGCGAGGAGCGCAGCCCCGCCCGCTGACCTGACCCCTGAGGGCGGGTTTCGGCGCCGCGCAGGAGGGGGCGCGCCGGGCCCGCCTACGCTCGCCGGTATGCGCGTGCTCGGGCGGCTGTCGGTCGTCATCTGACCGCGGCCGACCGGGCAGTGGCGGGAGGACGACTGGTCGGCGCAGACTGGGCTCCCGCCGCCCCCGGAGGCCACCGTGAAGCTGACCCAGCCCGCCGCGCCCGACCTGCTGCCGATTCTGTCCCGCGGTAAGCACCGGCATCCCCGCAAGGGCGCTTGCTTCATGGAGCTCGCGTCGTTCCTCGCCGGCGAGCGGTGGAGCGACCACCCGGCCTGCACCCACCCGCTGCTCGCGGGGCTCGCCCGCCAGGTCAACGACCTCACCAGCGACTCCGGGCGCGACGCGCTGGCCCCGTTGATCCCGTCGGTGATCGGGCTCGTCGGCGGCGACGGGCGCACGGACGCCATCATCGCGCTGCGCTGCGCCACGACCGCGCTGCCCGTCGTCGCGGAGGAGCGGCAGCGTGCCCTCGCCGTGTCGGTGCTCGTCGCGGAGCGCGTGCTCGCCCAGTTCGAGGGGCGGCCAGCGGGCACCCTGAGCGAGCCGGCGCAGGAGGCCCTCGCCGCGGTGCCGCTCGCCGACAAGTGGGCGCGAGGCTTCCTCGGCGAGCACGCGCTCCCGTTGCTGGAGTACCGGCGGCGCTCGGCCCCGAACACCGTCCGGCTCAGCACGACCGGTGTGGTCGCGGCCTGCGTCCCCGACCCTGATGCCCTGCTGCGCGCGATGCTCGTCGGCGCGATCGGGGACTGCGAGCGGGCGGCGGGCCGCGCCGGGCAGGTGCCGGCGGTGCCCTCCGACTGGGTCGCCGTGCGAGAGGCGGCGCGCCGGGCCTGAGCCGCCCGCGGCACGAGTTCGTCCCGCCGCCGTCGAGGCGGCCCTTGCGGAGGACGTCCCCTCGGGCGGGCCGCGGCAAGTCCATGTGCTCAGCCACTCGTCCTCAGCGGGGCGGCCTACGATGGACGCCTGATGCCAGCGCAGCCCGGCGGGGTGACCGCAGACCTCCCGGCCAACACGCCACTCCCGACCGACACGCCACCCTCCGCCGCGGGGGCCGCCCCCGCCGGCAGCGGCCCGCCCGTCGCCGCGCTGTACGCGCGGCTGCCCGGGCTGATGCTGCGCGACCAGCGTGACC
>JALYNB010000404.1 GCA_030773395.1 Actinomycetota bacterium | reverse complement strand
AGTCGAGCTCCACTGCCATCTGCCGCACGCGCTCGTCGACGACCAGCGAGCCGTGGCCGGCGTCGTACCGGTAGACCTCGTGCGGCAGGCCCCGCTCCACCAGCGCCGCGAGGTAGTTCTCGATCTGCCGCAGGGGGCACCGCGGGTCGTTGGCACCGGCCAGGACGAGCACGGGCGCGCGGACCGCGTCGACGTACGTCAGCGGCGACGCCGCGCGCCAGACCTCCGGGACCTCCTCCGGCGACCCGCCGAACAGCGACCGGTCGAAGGCGCGCAGCGGCTCCATCTCGTCGGAGTACGCCGCCAGGTAGTCCGCCACGGGCACCCCCGCGACGCCGACCGCCCAGGCGTCGGGCTGCGTGCCGAGCGCGAGCAGCGTGAGGTAGCCGCCCCAGGACGCGCCGGTCACCGCGCATCGGGCCCCGTCGGCGGTCCCCCGCTTGACGAGGGCCGCGCGGACCGCCTCCACGTCCTCGAGCTCGGTGAGGCCGGGCCGGCCCTCGAGCGCGTCCCGCCAGCCAGACCCGTACCCCGTCGACCCCCGGTAGTTGACCTGCACGACCGCATAGCCCGCGTCGACGTACGCGGCTCGGTCGGCGGCGAAGGAGTCCGTGTCGTGGGAGGTCGGTCCGCCGTGGAGCAGGAAGACTGTGGCGTGCGGCCCGGGTCCGTCGGGCACCGCGACGAGCGCGTGGACGTCGCCGCCGGGCCCGGGCACGACCACGTCCTCGACCGGGACCGACCCGGGCGGGCGCTCGCCGGGCGGGGCCAGCACGACGGCCCCCGACAGGTCGCGCACCACCGACGGGGTCGCGGCGGAGGAGTGGGTGAACTCCACGCTGCCGTCCGGCCGCACGGTCGCGCTGCCGACCGAGCCCGGCGGGGTGTCCAGCTGCGTCGTCGACCCGGTGGCGAGGTCGTGGCGCCAGAGCGTGCTGCGCGCGCCGGCGTCCACGCTCACGAGCAGCGCCGAGCCGTCCGGCCACCAGTCGGCGTCGAGGTCGCCCTCCAGCGGCAGGTCCAGCTCGATCTGCCTGCCCCCGACGGGGTCCCAGATCAGCAGCTCGGGCCGGCCGCGCCGCTCGTGGACCACCAGGAGCCGCGGGTCGCCGGGCACGGGCGAGAACCCAGACGCGTCGAGCCCGAGGCCAGGCCCGTCGTCGAGGTCGGCGACGGTCGACCCGTCGGGGCGGACCACCCGCAGCGCGGGGTGGCGCGAGTCGCCGCGCTCGGAGTGCGACAGGCAGATCAGCCGGCCGTCGCGGGAGAGGTCGGCCACTCCCGCGTCCTCCGTGTGGCGGTAGAGGAGCACGGGCTCGGTGCCCGGCTGGACGAGGTGCACCGACGTCCCGTCGTCGGTCGCGCGCCCGACGACCGCCACCCCGCCGCGACCGAGGGCCAGCCCGGCCGGGTAGGACGGCTCGAGGCCGGGCGCGGCCTCCACGTCGGGGCCGCCCTCCCACGGCTGGCGGCGCCAGACCCCGAACTCGTCGCCGTCGGAGTCGTCGAACCACCAGATGCTGTCCCCGCCGGGCGGCAGCGCGCCGATGACAGTGCCCTCGGCGCGTTCGGTGACCTGGCGGGTGGAGCCGGTGGCGCGGTCCCAGGCGTACAGCTCGAAGACGCCGCCCGGGTTGGAGACGTAGAGCGTGCGCTCGGGCCGGTCCTCCGCGTGCTCCGGCAGGCTCACCCGGACGGCGCGGAACCGCCGCACCCAGGCCTCGCTGTCGTCGTACGCCGGGACGCGCGCCCTCGGGCTCCCACCGCCCGTGCCGTCCGCCTGCTCGCTCATCCGCTCCCTCGACCTCGTGGCTCCGAGTCCGCCGGCCCCGGGAACGACGAAGGCCGCCGGCGAAACCGGCGGCCTCCTCGACCCCTGTGGGCCCAGCCTGCGAGTCGGGATGGCGGGATTCGAACCCACGGCCTCTTCGTCCCGAACGAAGCGCGCTACCAAGCTGCGCCACATCCCGTCTGACTGCGGGGACAGCATAGCCCGTCGCCGTGGGAGCCGGAGCCGGGGATTGCCGGGGACGGGTCCCGGCGGTCAGGGCGCGGCGGCGACGCCGGCGACCCCGGCGCCAGCCGCGGGCGCGAGCGGGGGCTCGGCGGCGGCGTTGAGGACGGAGAAGACGTTCTGCAAACCGGCCAGCGCGATGCTGCGGGCGTGCGCTGCGGACACCGAGCGCAGCGACAGCAGCCCCCCTCCGTGGAGGGCGCGGGTGTGGGCTTGCAGCAGCACGCGCAGCGCCGCGACGTCGAGCCGCCGGCTGCCGGCGACGTCGACCACGAGCACTGCCGGCCGCAGGTCGAGCGCGTCGTCGAGGAGCAGCCGCAGCCGCTCGAGCCCGACCCCCTCCAGCTCCTGGCCCACGACGACTTCTACACGGGGCGTGGGCCGGGGGCAGGGGATCGTCAGCGGGACGCTCACGGCGCCTCCTCGGGGGCTACGGCCGCTCACCCTGCACGGTGCAGGTGGCGTTCCAGACCCGGGTCGGTCACGAGGAGGTCACGAGTGGTGGTGCCGGAACGCGGTGGTGACGAGCGGCGAGGGGCCGGTCACCACGGCGGTAGCGTTCCCCCGTGACCAGCCTGAAGGAGCGACTCCAGAGCGACCTCACCGAGTCGATGCGCGCGCGCGACGAGCTCCGCACCGCGACGCT
>JALYNB010000403.1 GCA_030773395.1 Actinomycetota bacterium | reverse complement strand
GCCCTGCGCGCCGCCCGGGCCGCCGCCCGCGACCAGCCGTCGAGTTCGAGCACCTGCAGCAGCAGGTCGCGCCGGGTGACCTGCCCGCGACGGCGCACCGGGGCGGTGGACCCGATGCCGTAGAGCGAGTCGAACGCTCCGGCCACCACCAGCCGCTCGACCACGGGCCGGGAGACCGCGGCACGGTGCCAGAAGTCGGACAGCGACCCGTACGGGCGGCCGGTCACGATCCGCGCCACCTCCGCCTCGGTGATCCCCTTGACGTCGGCGAGACCCATCCGGATCCCGGTGGAGCGCCCGTCGGGCAGCCCCTCGGGCGGGGCGGGACGGGGCGGGGCGCCCAGGATCTGCGGCGGGGGCTCGTCGAGCACGCCGACCCTCTCCACTCGGTACTCGGCGTCCGAGGTGTTGACGTCGAGCGGCAGGACCGCGATCCCGAACTGGCGAGCGTCGTCGAGAATCAGCCGTTTCGGGTACATGCCCGGGTCGTGGGTCAGCACCCCGGCGAGGAACGCGGCCGGGTGGTGGGCCTTCAGCCACGCCGACTGGTAGGTGGGGACGGCGAACGCGGCGGCGTGGGCCTTGCAGAAGCCGAACGAGCCGAAGGCCTTCAGCACCTCCCACACCTCCTCCACGACGTCGAGGTCGTAGCCGCGGCCGAGCGCGGTCGGCACGAACCACAGCCGCACCTCTGGCTGCCCGGCCGGGTCACCCAGCGCCCGGCGCACCTCGTCGGCCTCGGCGAGGGTGCAGCCGGTCATGATCGAAACAATCTTGAGGACCTGCTCGTGAAACACCACGACCCCGCACGTCTCGGCGAGGGCCTCCTCCAGGTCGGGGTGGGGGTAGCGGGGCTCGGCCCACCCCTGCCGCGCCTCGAGGAAGGGCCGCACCATGTCGCTCTTCACCGGGCCGGGCCGGAACAGCGAGATGTCGATGACGAGGTCGCCGAAGCTCTCCGGGGCGAACTTGCCGACGAGCTCGCGCTGGCCGGGCGACTCGATCTGGAACATGCCGAGCGTGCGGGTCGACTGCACGAGGGCGAAGGTCGCCGGGTCGTCGCGTGGCACCGCGTCGATGTCGACCGGCTCCCCCTCGACCCGCTCGACCTCCCGCAGCGCGTGGGAGATCGCCGACTGCATCCGGATGCCGAGCAGGTCGAGCTTGAGCAGCCCGAGGTCCTCCACGTCGTCCTTGTCGAACTGGCTCATCGGGAAGCCGAGCCAGCTCGCCTCCACCGGCGTGCGGTCGAGCAGGGTGCGGTCGGACAGCAGCACCCCGCACGGGTGCAGCGCGATGTGGCGGGGCAGCCCGTCGAGCCGCTCGACGAGGCGGAGCAGGAGGTCGAGCCGGTCGGCCGACAGCCCGCTCGCCCGCAGCTCGGGCAGGTCGCGCAGCGCGGCCCGCACCTGACTGGCCCGGATGTGGGGGAACGCCTTCGCCACCGCGTCGATCTCGCCGGGCGGCAGGCCCAGCGCGGCCCCGACGTCGCGGATCGCGTGGCGGGCGCGGTAGGTGTCCATCATCGACACGCACGAGCAGCGGTCGCCGCCGAAGCGGCCGAGCACCGCCTCGTAGACCTCCATCCGGCGGGCCGACTCGACGTCGATATCGATGTCGGGCAGCTGGTGCCGCAAGGGCGACAGGAAACGCTCCATCAGCAGGCCGTGCTCGAGCGGGTCGACGTCGGAGATCCCCAGCAGGTAGGTGACGAGGCTGCCGGCGCCGGACCCGCGCGCGGCGCACCGCACGCCCAGCCCCTTGATGAGGTCGACGACGTCGGTCACGGTGAGGAAGTACGACGGGTAGCCCAGCTCGCGGATCACGCCGAGCTCGGCGTCGAGCCGCTCGCGGGCCGTCCGGCTGTCACGCACCCCCCGGCGCCCGATCCCCGCCTCGCACTTGTCCCGCAGCAGGGCCTCCACCGCGCGCGGGTCGGAGCCGTCGACCCCGGTCACCTCCAGTTCCGGGAAGTGGACCGTGCCGATCCCGAGGTCACCCCGCGGGTCGAGGACGCACCGGTCGGCCAGCCGCCTGGTCGCGGTGAGCAGGTCGAGGGCCCGCCGCGGGCCGGCGCCGGTGCGGGCGGCGACCTCCTCCGCGAGCTCGGCCATCTCCTTGCCGGGCTTCAGCGACCCCTCGGCGTTGACCCGGTCGACGTGGCGGGCGTCGAGCGGCACGAGCCGGCGCGCGGCGTCGAGGACGTCGGCGGTCGGGGCGTCGCCGCGG
>JALYNB010000402.1 GCA_030773395.1 Actinomycetota bacterium | reverse complement strand
CCTGCGCGATCAGGCACCAGAACGCACGCTCAACGTGCCGGGCCGGGATCGGTCGGCCAGGCGAGCGCATCGCCGGTCGCAAGGCCCGGTCTGCCTGCTGCTGCCGTCGCACCATCGAACACCTCCGTGATCACGAGGTGTTGCGACGACCGGTTGAGTCCGCCTTGCGACCCGCGGTCGCTGTGGACCACGACGACACCGGTCGGCTGGCGACGAGCGACGGCGGTGCGCAGCGCGGTGACGGCGAGCTGGGCGGTCATCCGCTCGTCGAGCGCGTAGCCGACGATCCGGTTGCTGAACAGGTCCTTGATCGCGCAGCAGTAGAGCTTGCCCTCGGCGGTGGGGTGCTCGGTGATGTCGGTGACCCAGACCTGGTTCGGTGCCTGGGCCGTCGAAGTCTCGCTGAACGAGATCGTCGTGCACCGCCGGCCCGAAGACCTTGCCGCTGCCGCGACGGCCCTTTCCGACGGTGGCTGACCACAGCTTCTGCTGCGAGCACAGCCGCCAGACCCGGCGCTCCCCGACCAGGTGGCCGGCCTGCTCGAGCTCGTCGGCCAGGAACCGGTAGCCGAACTCCGGGTCGTCCTGGTGGGCGTCGACGAGCGCGTTGGTGAGGTAGGCGTCCTGGAGGTCGTGCCGGCTCACCGGCTGGGAGAGCCAGGCGTAGTACGCCTGAGGCGAGTGGCGAGCACCCCGCAGGTCAGCCGCACCGGGATGCCCCCGGCGGCCAGGTCACGGACCAGCGGGTAGCTCATTTTGGGAGCGTGCTCTGCGCGAAGTAGGCCGCGGCGCAGCGCACAATCTCGCCCTCCATCTCCAGCCTGCGCTTGTCACGGCGCAGCTGGACCAGCTCGGACTGCTCGGCCGTGGTCTGCCCGTCGACGACGCCGTCGTCGACGTCGGCCTGGCGGACCCAGCGGCGCACGGAGTCCACGAGACGTCGAAGTCAGCGGCGACCTCGGCATGGCTCACGTCGCCGCGGCGGGCGACCCGCACGACGTCACGCTTGAACTCGGCAGGGAACTTCTTCGGCACAGCGACATCCTCTCCATGAGCCCTCGGCTCACAGAAGCGGTGTCAACTCAAGCTGCAGCAGTCCCTACGAGGCGTACCCCAGCCCCGGCGGCGAGGCGCTCGTTGACGCGGTGCTGGTCCTCGGCACTGCTCTGTTGGGTCGTCGAGAACCTCGCGTAGGCGACCCCCAGCGCAGGTCCGACCACTCGTACGCTTCCGGCCACCGCTCCCCCGCCAGGATGACGTCATGCAGCTCCCGGTCATGCCGCCCCTGAAGCCCATGCTCGCCAAGTCCGTGCCTGATCTGCCGGAGGGACACTACCAATTTGAACCGAAGTGGGACGGCTTCCGCTGCATCGTGTTCCGCGACGATGACGAGGTCGAGCTCGGCAGCCGCAACGAGAAGCCCCTGACCCGCTACTTCCCCGAGGTCGTCGAGGCCGTCCGGCGCGAGCTGCCCGAGCGCTGCGTCGTGGACGGCGAGATCGTGATCGCCACCGGTTCCGGGCTCGACTTCGAGGCCCTCCTGCAGCGCATCCACCCGGCGCAGTCCCGGATCCGGCTGCTCGCCGAGCAGACCCCTGCCTCCTTCATCGCCTTCGACCTGCTCGCGCTCGGCAACGAGTCGCTCCTCGAGTCGGGCTTCGCCGAGCGGCGGGCCCGCCTCGAGGGAGCCCTGGCACAGGCGCGCCCCCCGGTGCACCTCACTCCCGCCACGGACGACGTCACGCTGGCCCGGGAGTGGTTCGACCTGTTCGAGGGCGCCGGGCTCGACGGGGTGGTCGCCAAGGACGCGCTGTCGCCGTACGCGCCGAACGAGCGGCTCATGCGCAAGATCAAGCACGCCCGTACGGCGGACTGCGTCGCGGCCGGCTTCCGTTGGCACAAAAGCGGTCCGGTCGTCGGCTCGCTGCTGCTGGGGCTGTACGACGACAGCGGCGGGCTGCACCACGTCGGTGTCGCCGCCAGCTTCACGATGAAGCGGCGGTCCGAGCTGCTGGACGAGCTGGCGCCGTACCGGCTGGACGACGTCAGTACTCACCCGTGGGCGAGCTGGGCGTCGATGGACGGGGTGGCCGAGACGGGCGAGCGGATGCCCGGCGGCGAGCCGTCGCGGTGGAACCGCGACAAGGACCTCTCGTGGCAGCCGCTGCGCCCCGAGCTCGTGGCCGAGGTCGGCTACGACCACATGGAGGGGCCGCGGTTCCGGCACACGGCGCAGTTCAAGCGGTGGCGGGGCGACCGGGAGCCCCGCTCGTGCACGTACGCCCAGCTGGAGCGCCCCGTGCGCTTCGACCTGGGGTCGGTGCTGGGGGGCAGCGCGTAGGGAGAGGCCGCTCAGCGGGCCGCCGCGCAGGTGCCGAGCTGTTCGAAGTCGGTCCGGATCCGGAAGACCCCGGCGTCGCGGGCCGCGTCGTAGGTGAAGTCGAAGTCGTGGAAGCCCGTGCTCGCCACGCGCTGGAGGAACCGCGCGCGCGTGACCTGGCGGGTAGTCTCACGGCCAGACTTGTCGCAGCTGTTGACCTCGAACCGGCTCCCCCGCCCGGTGCCGTACCACTGGTAGACGACCGGGCCCTCGCCGTACATCTCGGTCGCGGTCACGAGCCACTGCCCGTCCAGCGGCGTGACGACCGACGTCTCCCACGTGTCCGCGTACCGGCCGCTGGCCGCCTCGCCGCGGTAGTCGTACTCCCCCCATGTCATCGGGGGCGTGAAGACCGGCTCGGCGGCGAGCGCGGGCTCCGCGGCGAGCACGCAGAGGGCGAGGGGCAGGACCGCGGCGGCGGTGCGCTTCACTCGGATCTCCTCGATGACCGGCGGGGCGGCCCCAGTGGCGCCCGTCTCCCGACCGTCACTGTGCTGGAGGAACGGGACGAGGAGATCCCCCGACCGGGTGGTCCGCCGAGCGCGGATTGGTGCTCCCGGCTCGGCCCGCTCAGTAGCCGCAGCCGCGGCGACCCTTCGGCATGCGCACCCAGAGCACGAGGTGCGCGACCTCGCCGATGCCGGCGGTCAGCGCGAACACCACGAACAGGATGCGGACCAGGTTCACGGGGAGGCCCAGCCCGTCCGCGAGGCCGGCGCTCACGCCGGCGATCGCACCGCCTGCCCCGAGGACCCTCGTCGGTCTCGGCTTCCGGGGACCTCTGCGGTCGGGGGGCGGTCAGGAGCAGCGGTCGGGCGCGGCCCGGTCCGCGGCGACGTACGCCGACTCGCGCGGGTGGGCGCCGTACCCGTCGCGCGAGTCGTAGCGGGCCACCGCCAGCCCGCTCTCGATCAGGCGGGCCCCGGTGTCGGTGCCGCGCGCGTCGACGTACCGCAGCAGGCGGCCGTAGCGGTCCCGGTCGTCCCGGGCGCCCGCGACGAGGGCGACCTGCCCGCCCGCGGTGAGCCGCTCCAGGGCCTGCGCGGCCTCGGTGAAGCCGCACTGGCCCCGCTCGGGCGTGTCGACGCCAATGAGGCGGACCCGTTCGACGCTGCCCGTCGCCGAGCGGACGTCGAGGGTGTCGCCGTCCACCACCCCGGTGACCGTCCAGCCGGTCGCGCTGCTCGAGGCCGCGTTGCGGAGCGCACGGTGCAGGAACGTCGCGGTCTGGTCCCGGGGGGTCGGGGCGTCCGGCCGGAAGGTCCCATCCGGGAAGCCCTTGGTGATCGGTTCGGGTCGCGCGGCGGCGAGTGCGTTGATGCCGCGCTCGTGCGTCGTGCCGGCGACGTCGCGGAACGGCGACGCGGTCCCGGTCGTCGGCAGCTCGAAGGCCCGCGCGAGCATCGTCGCCATCTGTCCGCGCGTGATCGGGTTGTCCGGGCCGAACGTGCCGTCCGGGAAGCCGCCGACGACCCCGGCGGTGGCCAGCGCGGCGATGGCGGTGCGGTGGGTGCTGCCCGCCGTGTCCGAGAAGGAGGCCGTGCCCGCCGGGAAGTCCAGCGCGCGGTCCAGCAACGACGCCATCTGTCCACGCGTGACCGGGTTCCGCGGCCGGAACGTGCCGTCGGCGTACCCCGAGATCACCCCGGAGCCGGCCATCGTCTCGATCGCGACCGTGTGCGTGCCGCCGGGCAGGACGTCCCGGAAGACCTCCCCGACCGGGCGGCGCGGCCGGAGCTCGCAGGGGCGGCCGTCACCGTCGTCGTCGAGCCGGTCCGGGTCGCCGGGGTGGGCGTCGAGGTGCTCGAGGGCGTCCTCGTAGTAGACGAAGTCGCTGCAGTCGAGGTCGCGCGGGTGACCGGCTGAGGCCGGGGCGGCCGTCCCGGCCAGGGTGCCGACCCCCAGCACCGCCGCCACCACCGTCGACAGAACCTTGTTCGTCACGCGCGTGCCCCGTCCTCCGTGAGGGGTGGCGGCCGGGCTTCGGGCGCGGACGCCTGAACGCTGCCAGCGTGCCCGAGATCGAGCGGTTCGTCCGACGGCGCGACCTGTCGCAGCGGCCACAGTCCTGTACATCGCCCGGGGGGTCGAAGCGCGGCTGCAGAGTCCGGCCGTCATGCGTGTCGCCCCTGCGTTGCCTGCGCTCTGACATCACGCCCTCACTCCGCGGCGTCCTCCACCGGCGGTCGCTTCCTCGCCCGGCTCGGTTGCACCCGCAGCGGCTCGCCCGGCATCTTCGGGTGCGCAGTGCGGGTGCGCCGAGGTTGCCCGGCGAGTTGCGACGCAGGTGGCCGCCGGCTCACTCGCTGGGAGCCGTCGTTGCATCGCCGTTGGCGCCCGTGACGGCTGGCTCGTCGCCGGCGCCCAGTCCTTCTGTCGCACCCGCCTTCGGCCCTGCCAACTTCACGCGCGTAGTGGGCCGCCCCTCTCGCGGGGCGTCCACGTCCACGGTGACAGGTGACCCGCCCCGTCACCTCCGGAGTCCGCGGGCTGCCCGCGCAAGGCCCGGAGACCGCCTGGGAGGATCTGCGGCGACGAGGCCCTGCACCGCGGCGGACGGGAAGGGTCCGGGCCCCACCAGCTCCGCGGCCAGGTGAGCAGAACCGCCTGAGCCGAGTGCGACTACCCGAGTCGGATGAGGTTGGTGGACCGGAACAAGTACAGCTCGCAGGAGTCGCCCATCCGGATGCGCGGCCTGCCGACGGGGTTCGCGGCCAGCCCGGTCACCACTGTCGTGAGCGTCCCGTCGGTCAGGTTCAGTCGGACGAGGGCGTCGGTCGAGACGATGTACAGCTGCCCGTGCGCGGCCAAGACTTCACCGACGCCTCCCGCGGCCACGGTCCGCCTCTCCTTGACCCGACCGCTGCCCGCGTCGATCCGCAGGTACGTGCCGGCCTCCGTCACGACGTAGAGGTCGCGGCCCGAGACATGCATCCCGGTGATGGAGCCTGACCTTGGGGCCGGCGTAACGGTCCACTTCGCCGCACGGCTCGTGGTGTCCCAGGCGCTCAGCTTCGCGTCACTGCCGTCGCCGCCGAGGTACGCCGTCGCGCCGTCGACCGCTACCGAGTGGACGGACTGCCCCCGCAGCGGGTCGTGGTCGACCGTGACCGCGCCGTCGGCGAGGGACACCCGGATCAGTCCACCGTGCCCGTAGGTCGCGCTGCTGGCTCCGATCACGGCGTGGGTTGCGGTGAGGGTCATGTCGTGGGGGCGTTCGTACGCTTCGGTCCAGTCGCTCACCACCGTCGTTCCCCAGGTCGTGGGGTCGACCTTCACCAGCCGACCGTAGGGGTAGACCGCGGCGTAGACCTGTCCGTCCAGTACCGCGAGGTCCTTGGCCTCGCCGGACAGGATGTTGCGGACTGGTGCCGTCTCACCCGCGACTCGCGAGTGCAGGCGGTTGTTCGCTGCGACATGGACATAGCCGGCGCCTGCCGCCGCGGAGGCCTGGGCCATCGCCGCGCCACGGGCGCCCGCGGCAACGAGGTTGGTCCGGACCGTGTCACCGGCTTGCCGGCTCCAGAGCGTGTCCAGGGCGTTCGCGCCCAGCAACTCGCCTTGGTGGCTCATCAGAGCACGGTTCGGCGCGCCGGGGACGGGGCGACCGATGTTGGTGAGCTCGCCTGTCGCCAGGTCCAGCCGGTACACCGTGCCCGACGGCTTGACGCTCACGTAGGCGGCACCGTCCACGACTTCGACCGACTCCGCGGTGCTCTCACTGCCGGGCAGCGGGACGGCGTGGCGCAGGACGCCCGCGGCCGGGTCGACCACCAGCAGGTGCGGAGTCCCTTCGGTGCCCGCGACCAGGAGGTCCCCGGCGGCCTCGAGCGCGGTCACACCGGTGCCGTACGTGTCGTCGTCCACGAGGACGCGCGGGACCCCGCTCGCCCGGTCGATGGCGACGACCTTCGCACCGTTGCGGCGGGAGCCGGCGTACACCTCGGCCGTGGCCGCCTCGACTGCGCCGACGTGGCTGCCGGCCTCGTCGGGGAAGGACAGCGCGGACTGCGCCTTGGACTTCGGGTCGTAGACATGGACGGTGCCGGTGGCGTCGGACCCGCCGTAGACGAGGCCGTCCTCAGCCGCGTCGAGGTCCCACAACTCGGTGTTGTTGGGCAGATCCGCCACGGGGGCGAGCTCCCCACTGGCCGGCGTGAAGGTCCACAAGTCCGGGCCGGAGGCGTTCCAGACACCGAGGTAGACCGTCCCCTGGTACGACGTCATCGCCCACACCCGCTGAGCAGCGGTGAAGTCGCGCTGGGCCACCACCGCGCCTGTGGCCAGGTCGAACGTCACGATCTGGGCGGGCGACAGGTCGAGCGTCACCACATGCACCTGTCCACCGGTGATCTCCGCCGCGTTCAGCGGGAGCCCTCGGACGGCAGGCCCGAGCGACACCTCCCGCAAGGCGTCGAGAGACACCGGGTCCTGACACGGCGA
>JALYNB010000401.1 GCA_030773395.1 Actinomycetota bacterium | reverse complement strand
GCCGGAGGCGGCCCGGGCCGGCACGCCCCCGGGGGCAGCCGCGGGACGAGCCCGGCTCCGGGGGGCGGTCGCGGGCCGAGCCGCCCCGGGAGGCCGAAGTGTCGGCAGTGCAGCGCCTACCATGCGGTGACGACAGGCGACGCCCGTCGCACGCCGTGTCAGGAGTCCGGGGGTGCCGGACGCACCACCTCGAGGAGCCGCGACCGTGGTACTGCAGAAGATCCTGCGCGCCGGTGAGGGCAAGATCCTGCGCCGTCTGTCCGGGATCGCCGGTCAGGTGAACGCGATCGAGGAGGACTTCGTCGGCCTGACCGACGCCGAGTTGCGCGCGGAGACCGACCGGTTCCGGGAGCGCCTCGACGACGGCGAGACCCTCGACCAGATCCTGCCCGAGGCGTTTGCGACTGTCCGGGAGGCCGCGAAGCGCACGCTCGGCCAGCGGCACTTCGACGTCCAGCTCATGGGCGGCGCGGCCCTCCACCTCGGCAACATCGCCGAGATGCGCACGGGTGAGGGCAAGACCCTCACCGGCGCGCTGCCGGCGTACCTGAACGCGCTGGAGGGCAAGGGTGTCCACGTCATCACGGTCAACGACTACCTGGCCCGTCGCGACGCCGAGTGGATGGGCCGGGTGCACCGCTTCCTGGGCCTCACCGTTGGCGTCATCCTCGCCGGCGAGCGGCCGGACCAACGGCGCGCGCAGTACGCCTGCGACGTCACCTACGGCACGAACAACGAGTTCGGCTTCGACTACCTGCGCGACAACATGGCCGGGTCGGCCAACGACCTCGTGCAGCGTGGCCACAACTACGCAATCGCCGACGAGGTCGACTCGATCCTCATCGACGAGGCGCGCACACCGCTGATCATCAGCGGTCCGGCCGAGCAGAGTGGCCGGTGGTACGCGGAGTTCGCGAAGATCGCGCCCCGACTAGGGCGCGGTGAAGACGGGGAGGGCGACTACGAGGTCGACGAGAAGAAGCGCACCGTCGCCATCACCGAGCGCGGCGTCGCGAAGGTCGAGGACCTGCTCGGCGTCGACAACCTCTACGAGGCGGCCAACACCCCGCTGATCGGCTACCTCAACAACGCCATCAAGGCGAAGGAGCTCTACCGGCGCGACCAGCAGTACATCGTGGTCGACGGCGAGGTGCTGATCGTCGACGAGTTCACGGGGCGCGTGCTCAAGGGCCGCCGATACAACGAGGGCATGCACCAGGCGATCGAGGCGAAGGAGGGCGTGCGGATCCGCGACGAGAACCAGACGCTGGCCACGATCACGCTGCAGAACTACTTCCGCCTCTACGACAAGCTCGCCGGGATGACCGGTACGGCGGAGACCGAGGCCAACGAGTTCCATCAGACCTACAAGCTCGGGGTGGTGCCCATCCCGACGAACAAGCCGCCCCGCCGCGTGGACGAGGCCGACGTCGTCTACCAGACCGAGGACGCGAAGTTCGACGCGGTGGTGGAGGACATCGCCGAGCGCTCCGAGGCCGGGCAGCCCGTCCTCGTGGGCACGACGTCGGTGGAAAAGAGCGAGCGGCTGTCGACCCTGCTCCACAAGCGCGGGGTACGCCACGAGGTGCTCAACGCCAAGCAGCACGAGCGGGAGGCCGTGATCGTCGCGCAGGCCGGCCGCAAGGGCGCCGTCACCGTCGCCACGAACATGGCCGGCCGCGGCACCGACATCGTGCTCGGGGGCAACGCGGAGTTCCTCGCCGCCGCCGAGCTGCGGTCCCGCGGGCTGTCCCCGGTGGAGCAGCCCGACGAGTACCAGGCCGCCTGGCCGGCAGCCCTGGAGGAGGCGCAGGGTGCGGTGGCCGCGGAGCACGAGGAGGTCGTCGGGGCCGGCGGGCTCTACGTCCTCGGCACGGAGCGGCACGAGTCGCGCCGCATCGACAACCAGCTGCGCGGCCGGTCGGGCCGCCAGGGCGACCCGGGGCTCTCCCGCTTCTACCTGTCGCTCGGTGACGACCTCATGCGCTTGTTCAACAGCGCCGCGGTCGAGGGCATCATGACCCGGTTGAAGATCCCGGCAGACCAGCCGATCGAGTCGAAGATCGTCACGAGGGCGATCCGCTCGGCCCAGACGCAGGTCGAGCAGCAGAACTTCGAGATCCGCAAGAACGTCCTCAAGTACGACGAGGTGCTGAACAAGCAGCGCGAGGTCATCTACGCGGAGCGCCGCAAGGTGCTGGAGGGCGCCGACCTGCACGAGCAGGTGCGCCACATGCTCGACGACGTCGTCGAGGGGTACGTGCAGGGGGCGACAGCGGAGGGCTACCCGGAGGACTGGGACCTCGACAAGCTCTGGACGGCGCTGAGCACGCTCTACCCCGTGGGGCTGTCCCTGGAGGAGGTCGAGGCCGACCGTTCCGGGCTGGACGCGGAGTACCTCGCCGCCGAGCTCAAGCGGGACGCGCAGGCGGCGTACGACGCCCGCGAGGCGGCACTCGGGCCGGAGATCATGCGAGAGCTCGAGCGCCGGGTCGTCCTGTCCGTCCTCGACCGCAAGTGGCGCGAGCACCTCTACGAGATGGACTACCTGCAGGAGGGCATCGGGCTGCGCGCGATGGCGCAGCGCGACCCGCTGGTGGAGTACCAGCGCGAGGGCTTCGACCTGTTCAACGCCATGATGGAGGCGATCAAGGAGGAGTCGGTCGGCTTCCTGTTCAACGTGGAGGTGCAGGTCGACGCGGCCCAGGCTGCCGCGGCGCAGGCCGCCGCGGTTCCGGGGGTCGCCGGGCCGGTGGCCCCGCCCGCGGCCGACCTCGCCGACGTCCGTCAGGACGGGCC
>JALYNB010000400.1 GCA_030773395.1 Actinomycetota bacterium | reverse complement strand
GGGGGGCTCGTCAGCGCGCTGCTCGGCCTCGGCCGCCAGCTGCCCGACGCGGTGTGGGTCTGCGCGGCGACGAGCGACGAGGATCGGACGGTCGCGCGGGAGCGCGGCTCCGAGCCCCTGCAGCTCGTGGTGGGCGCCGAGCCGCGGCTGGCCGACGACGCGGCGGGCGGGGGCGGGCCGGACGACGGGCCGCGCTTCGCCGTGCGCCTGGTCGACCTCCCGCCCGAGCCGCACCACGACTTCTACACAGTGATCGCCAACCCGCTGCTGTGGTTCGTGCAGCACGGGATGTACGGGTTCGCGACCGCGCCCGACATCACCAAGCGCGACCACGAGGCCTTCGACGCCGGCTACGTGCGGATCAACGAGCTCTGCGCGGATGCCGTCGTCGAGCAGGTGCAGGCCGTGGGCGGGCGCGCCCTGGTGATGCTGCACGACTACCACTTCTACCTGGTGGCCGACCGGGTGCGGCAGGCCGTGCCCGACGCGATCATCAGCCACTTCGTGCACATCCCGTGGCCGGAGCCGAGCCACTGGCGCGCGCTGCCGCCGAACATGCGCGAGCCGGTCATGCGCGGGATGCTCGGCAACGACGTCGTCGCCTTCCACACCAAGCGCGACGCCCGCAACTTCCTGCTCTGCGCGCACGACCTGCTCGGCCTGCACGTCGACTTCGCGCGGATGGCGGTCGAGGTCGACGGCCGGGAGGTGCTGGCGCGGGCGTATCCGATCTCCATCGACGTGCGGGCCATCGAGGAGATGGCCGCGAGCCCGGAGGTCGCGCGCCACCGCGAGGAGATCCAGCGCAGTTACCGGCTCGACGACGTCAAGCTCGTCCTGAGGGTCGACCGCACCGACCCGTCGAAGAACATCGTCCGTGGCTTCCGCGCCTTCGACACGCTGCTCACCGACCACCCCGAGCTGGTCGGCAAGGTGACGTTCCTGGCGTTCCTGCAGCCGAGCCGGCAGGACGTGGAGGAGTACTCCGACTACCTCGCCGCCATCGGCGCGGTCGTCGCCCAGGTCAACGCGCGGCACGCCCGCGGCCTGTGGGCGCCGATCAGCCTGCGGATCCAGGAGAACCTGCCGTTCGCCGTGGCGGCGTACTCGACCTGCGACGTGCTGATGGTCAACGCTGTGGCCGACGGTATGAACCTTGTCGTCAAGGAGGCGGCGGTGGTCAACCGCCGCGACGGGGTGCTCGCCCTGTCGGAGAACACGGGCGCCTTCGAGGAGCTCGGCGAGCACGCGGTCACGCTGCACCCGTTCGACGTGCAGCAGCAGGCCGACGCCCTCTACGAGGCCCTCACCCGCGACCCCGAGCGCCGCCGGCGTGACCGTGAGGCGGCCGCGGAGGTGGTGCGGCGCAACGACGTACGGGCGTGGCTGCGGGCACAGCTGCGTGACCTGAAGCGACTCGAGATGGAGCACCACGCATGACGCTGCAATCGGAGACGGGGCGCGGCACGGCGGGCGCGGACCTGCCCGGCTACGGCGCCGACCGGCCCACGGAGATCCCGAAGGAGGCCTGGCTGCAGATCGTGAAGCGCGCCTGGGCGGAGGCGAAGGACGACAACGTCCCGCTGCTCGCCGCCGGCGCGGCCTTCTACACGTTCCTGGCGCTGTTCCCGACGCTCATCGCGGCGATCACGCTCTACGGCCTGGTCGCGGACCCCGCCCAGGTCGAGGCGCAGGTCGCGGGCGTCGCGTCCGGGCTGCCCGCCGAGGCGCGGACGATCCTCGTCGACCAGATGCGCTCGGTGGCGCAGGGCTCGTCGCGGTCGATGTCGTTCGGGCTCGTCGCGAGCCTGCTCGGCGCCCTGTGGGCGGCCAGCGGCGGCATGGCCAACATGATGAAGGCGATCAACCTCGCGTACGACGAGAAGGAGACGCGGGGGTTCCTCAAGCTGCGGGCGGTGGCGCTCGGGCTCACGCTCGGCGGTGTCGTGTTCCTCGTCGCGGCGGTGGGACTCGTCGCGGTGCTGCCCGTGGTGCTGGACGCGCTCGGGCTGTCGGGGGTGGCGCGGTTCGCCGTCGGGGCGGCGCGGTGGCTCGGGCTCGTCGCGCTCGTCATGGTCGCGCTGGCGGTCGTCTACCGCTACGCGCCCGACCGCGACAACCCGAAGTTCCGCTGGACGTCGATCGGCGCGGTCGTGGCCACCGTGCTCTGGCTCGTCGGCTCAGCCGCTTTCTCGGTCTACGTGAGCAACTTCGGCAGCTACGGCAAGACCTACGGCGCGCTGGCGGGCGTCGTCGTGCTGTTGCTGTGGCTGTTCCTCACGTCCTACATCATCCTGCTCGGCGCCGAGATCAACTCCGAGATGGAGCACCAGACGGCGCGCGACACGACCGAGGGGCCGGAGAAGCCGATGGGGGAGCGCCGGGCGGTGATGGCGGACACGATGCCGGAGCGCTAGCCTCCCGGCGCCTCGAGCACGTCGACCTCGCCCACCACGCGTCGCCGTACCCGTCCTCATGGTCGGCGCGGCGGGGCTGGTCGACCGCGGGGATCCCTAGGCCTGGACGGTCTCGTTCTTGCCCAGGACGACGACGCCGTTGGCCGAGACCGTGTAGCGCTCGCGGTCCTCCTCCAGGTCGACGCCGATCCGCGCCCCCTCGGGCACCATCACGCCCTTGTCGAGGATCGCGTTCCGCACGACCGCGTTGCGCCCCACGTGCACCCCGTCCATGAGCACAGACCCC
The DNA here is from genome assembly GCA_030773395.1 of Actinomycetota bacterium. Lineage (GTDB taxonomy): Bacteria > Actinomycetota > Actinomycetes > JALYNB01 > JALYNB01 > JALYNB01. The sequence goes on along the minus strand of JALYNB010000400.1, from coordinate 5,728 downwards.
TCGACGTGCGCGTAGCTGTGCACCACGACGCCGGGGGAGAGCACCGAGTCCTCGACGAGGCCGCCGGAGACGACCGCCCCGGAGGAGACCATCGAGCCGATGGCCCGGCCGACCCGGCCCTTGTCGTTGTGCACGAACTTCGCCGGCGGCCACGGCTCCTGGGCGGTGTAGATCGGCCAGTCCCGGTTGTAGAGGTTGAACACCGGGTGCACCGAGATCAGGTCCATGTTGGCGTCGTAGAAGGAGTCGAGCGTCCCGACGTCGCGCCAGTAGCCGCGGTCGCGATCGTGGCTGCCGGGCACGTCGTTGTCGCGGAAGTCGTAGACGTTCGCCTCACCGCGCTCGACGAGGTAGGGGATGATGTTCCCGCCCATGTCGTGCTTGGATTCCTCGTCCTGGGCATCGCGTTTCACGGCCTCGATCAGCGCGTCGGTGCGGAACACGTAGTTGCCCATCGAGGCGAAGATCTCGTCCGGCGCGTCGGGCAGGCCGACGGCGTCGGTCGGCTTCTCCCGGAAGGCGCTGATGCGGCGGCCGTCGCCGGCGACCTCCATCACGCCGAACTGGTCGGCCATCGACAGCGGCTGGCGGATCCCGGCCACCGTGACGGCAGCGCCGGAGTCGATGTGCTCGCGCATCATCTGGCCCGGGTCCATGCGGTAGATGTGGTCGGCGCCGAAGACGATCACGTGGTCGGGGCAGTCGTCGTAGATCAGGTTGAGGCTCTGCAGGATGGCGTCGGCCGACCCGGCGTACCACCGCGGGCCGAGCCGCTGCTGGGCCGGCACGGGCGTGACGTAGTTGCCCAGCAGGGTCGACATCCGCCACGTGGTGGAGATGTGCCGGTCGAGCGAGTGGCTCTTGTACTGCGTCAGCACGACGATCTTGAGGAACCGCGCGTTCACGAGGTTGGAGAGCACGAAGTCGATCAGCCGGTACGTGCCTCCGAACGGCACGGCGGGCTTCGCCCGGTCGGCGGTCAGTGGCAGAAGCCGCTTGCCCTCACCACCGGCCAGGACGATCGCGAGCACCTTGGAGGCCATGATCAGACGGTATCCAGCCGCCGGTGACGTACACCACCCCGCCCGGCGCGTCGAGGTCTAGTCTCCGGCCTCGTGATCGACGACTCGGTGCGCCTGCGGATCGACCTGCTGACGCGGGAGTACCCGCCGGAGGTGTACGGCGGCGCGGGCGTGCACGTCGAGTACCTCGCCCGCGACCTGCGCCGGCTGGCCGACGTCCGGGTGCACTGCTTCGGCGGCCCGCGGGACGAGCCGGGGGTGACGGCGTACGCCGACCCGCCGGGGCTCGCGCAGGCGAACGCCGCGCTGCGCACGATGGGCGTGGACCTCGAGATGGCCGCGGGCGCGGCGGGCGCGGACGTCGTCCACAGCCACACCTGGTACGCGAACCTCGCCGGCCACACCGCCTCCCTGCTGCACGGCGTCCCGCACGTCGTCACCACCCACAGCCTCGAGCCGCTCCGGCCGTGGAAGGCCGAGCAGCTCGGCGGCGGCTACGCGCTCTCCTCGTGGTGCGAGAGGACGGCGATCGAGGGCGCCGCAGCCGTCGTCGCGGTGTCGGCGGGCATGCGGCGCGACGTGCTCGCGGCGTACCCGTCGGTCGACCCCGACCGCGTGCAGGTCGTGCACAACGGCATCGACACCGAGCAGTACGCCCCGGTTCGGGACAACACCGACGCGTTGCAGCGGTACGGCGTCGACCCGGCCGCGCCGAGCGTCGTCTTCGTCGGGCGGATCACCCGGCAGAAGGGCCTGCCCTACCTGCTGCGGGCGGCCCGCGAGCTACCCCCGGAGGTGCAGCTGGTGCTGTTGGCGGGCGCGCCCGACACCCCGGAGATCGCCGCGGAGGTGGAGGCCCTCGTCGCCGAGCTGCGCGCGACGCGGCAGGGCGTCGTCTGGGTGGCCGAGATGGTGCCGAAGGCCGACGTGGTGCAGGTGCTGAGCCACGCCACCGTCTTCGTCTGCCCGTCGATCTACGAGCCGATGGGGATCGTCAACCTCGAGGCGATGGCGTGCGAGGCGGCGGTCGTGGCCACTGCCACGGGCGGGATCCCCGAGGTGGTCGCGGACGGCGAGACCGGCGTCCTCGTCCCGATCGAGCAGGTCGCCGACGGCAGCGGCACGCCCGTCGACCCCGACCGGTTCGTCGCCGACCTGGCCACCGCGCTCACCCGGGTCGTGTCCGACCCGGCGCGGGCCGAGGAGATGGGGCGGGCGGGGCGCACCCGGGCGATCGAGCACTTCTCCTGGGCGGCGATCGCCGAGCGGACGATGGAGGTCTACCGGGCGGCCCTGGCCCGGTAGGACGCGGGCCGGGTGCGGCTGGGCCGTGGCGGCCCGCCAGTGCCGGGGGCAGGATCGCGCTCGTGCCGATGAACCTCGCCCCGACGCCCGAGGCCAACGCCCTGCTGGAGCGCGACCCGCTCGCCCTGCTGCTGGGGATGGCGCTCGACCAGCAGATCCCGATGGAGAAGGCATTCGCGGGGCCCGCCGAGCTGGCCGCGCGGCTCGGGAAGGCGCCGGGTGAGCCCCTCGACGCTGCGGAGATCGCGGCTCACCCCCCGGAGGCCTTCGCCGCCCTGTTCGCGCGCCCGCCTGCGATCCACCGCTTCCCCGGCAGCATGGCCGGTCGGGTGCAGCAGGTCTGCCGGGCGCTCGTGGAGCGGTACGACGGCGACGCGACCGCGATCTGGCGGGACGTGCCCGACGGTGCGGAGCTCCGGCGCCGGCTCGAGGCCCTGCCCGGGTTCGGCGCGCAGAAGGCGAAGATCTTCACGGCGCTGCTCGGCAAGCAGGTCGGGGTGGCGCCACCGGGCTGGCGGGAGGCGGCGGGGGAGTACGGCGAGGACGGCGCCCGCCGCTCCGTCGCCGACGTCGTCGACGCCGCCACGCTGGCGGAGGTGCGGGCCCACAAGCAGTCCGTGAAGGCCGCCGCCAAGGCGGCGAAGGCCGCCCGGGCGGGCGCGGCAGCCGACGGGGGGGAGGCGTGACCTCCTGGGGTGCCACGCCGTTCACCGAGTCCCTGGGCGTCCGGCTGCCGATCGCGGCCGCGCCCATGGCGGGGGGGCCGAGCACCCCCGCGCTCGTCGCGGCCGTCGGGGAGGCCGGCGGTCTGGGGGTCCTCGCCGGCGCCTACCTCAGCCCGGGCGACCTGCGGGCGCAGATCCGGGAGGTGCGGAGGCGGACGCCCGCCCCGTTCGGGGTGAACCTGCTCTTCACGGAGCCGGTGGCCATGGACCCCGGGCAGGTGCGCGCCGCCAACGCCCTGCTGGCACCTTACGCCGCGGAGCTCGGGCTCGACCTGCCGACCGGACCGCCCGCCCGCGTGGCCGAGGACCTGGACGCGCAGGTCGAGGTCATCGTCGCCGAGCGGGTGCCGCTGGCGAGCTTCGCCTTCGGGATCCCGTCACCCGCCGTGCTGGCGGCGCTGCGCGACACGGGCGCGCTGCTGGCCGGCACGGCGACCACCGTCGCCGAGGCCAGGGCGGTGGAGGCCGCCGGCTTCGACGTCGTTGTCGCGCAGGGGGCCGAGGCGGGCGGCCACCGGGGGACGTTCCTGCACGACCCGGCCGACGCCCTCGTGGGCCTGCTCGCGCTGGTGCCGCAGGTGCGCGACGCCGTCGCGACCCCGGTCGTCGCCGCGGGCGGGATCACCGACGGGCGTGGGATCGCCGCGGCGCTGCGTCTCGGCGCCGACGCCGCGCAGCTCGGCACCGCTTTCCTCCTCTGTCCGGAGGCCGGGACGAACGGCCCCTACCGCGAGGCGGTCGCCCGGGCCGGCGACACGGACACGGTCGTGACGTCCGCGTTCTCCGGCCGGCCCGCGCGGGGGATCCGCAACCGGATGACGGTGGAGCTGGCGGGCGCTCCGCTGCCGCCGTACCCGGTCATGAACGCGCTCACGAAGGGTCTGCGGGCCCGGGCGGCGCAGCTCGGCCGAGCGGAGTTCCTCTCCCTCTGGGCCGGCCAGGGCGTGGGCGCCGTCCGGCAGCTCCCGGCGGGAGAGCTCGTCAGGCTCTTGGAGCAGGAGGCCGAAGAGGCCCTACACTAGACGACCCAACCCATCCGACGTCTCAACGTGGGGTCGAGGTGCGCCGGGATAGACCCTCGACCGGAGGTCGAGGTCCTGCGCTCAGGTCGTCTCCTCCTTGCGCTCCGCCCGGGCCGCGCTGTCGCCATCTGCGCCGCGCCCGACCTGGTTGTCGGCGTCCATGGCCAGGTACTCCGGACCGGAGCTTTCCGTGTCGCGCACCGTGCCCAGCGACGCGACCTGCTGGGCCTGCTCCTCGGTCAGGCCGGTGCCGTTGTGCGACACGTCGGGAGTCTGGGGCTGCTCGATCATGAGTCCTCCTGGTTCCGCGCCCGGGCGGGCGCCTCGGTCTGCACCCCTCGCGTGCCCCGACCGGCCCCGAGGCACGCCGCCCTACCGTCCTGGCATGGAGTCGATGTCGGCCGCCCAGGCCCGCCGGGTCGCCCTCGCCGCCCAGGGCCTCGCCCGGCCCCGCCCCGAGGGGCGGCTCGACCGGCGCCACCTCCGCCGGCTTCTCGACGACACCGGCCTCCTGCAGATCGACTCCGTCAGCGCCGTGGCGCGCTCGCACTACCTCCCGGGCTGGTCGCGCCTCGGCGGCTACTCGCTCGGCCTCCTCGACCGGGCCGCGTACGTCGACCGCGGCCTGTTCGAGTACTGGGGCCACGAGGCCTCGCTGCTGCCCGTCGCGCTGCACCCGCTCCTGCGATGGCGGATGGCCGCGGCGCGGGACGGCGTCGGCACCTGGGGCTCCGTGGCGCGGGTCGCCCGGGAGCAGCCCGAGCTGGTGCGGCAGGTGCGCGACGCTGTCTCCGCCCGCGGGCCCGTCACCGCGGCCGAGATCGGCGAGGGCGAGGGCCGCTCCGGCTCGTGGTGGGGCTGGACGCCCACCAAGCAGGCGCTCGAGTTCCTGTTCTGGTCGGGCGAGGTGACAGCGTCGTCCCGGACGTCGGGGTTCGCGCGGCGCTACGACCTCGTCGAGCGGGTCCTCCCCGGGCCCGTGCTCGACGCCCCCACGCCGACGGAGGCCGACGCCCACCGCGCGCTCCTCCTGCGGGCCGCCGCGCGGCTCGGGGTCGCGACCGCCAGCGACCTCGGGGACTACTTCCGCCTCCCCGCAGCGGCCACCGCCGCGCGCATGGTCGACCTGGTCGCGGAGGGCGCGCTGGTCCCCGTCCGGGTCGAGGGGTGGCGGCCCGTCGCCTACGCGCTGCCCGGCCTCGTCGTCCCCCGGCGGGTCGCGGCGTGTGCCCTGCTATCGCCCTTCGACCCGCTGGTGTGGGAGCGGCCCCGCGTCGCACGGCTGTGGGGCTTCGACCTGCGGCTGGAGATCTACACCCCGGAGCCGAAGCGCCGCTGGGGCTACTACGTGATGCCGTTCCTGCTCGGCGACGACCTCGTCGGCCGCGTCGACCTGCGGGCGGACCGGTCGGCGGGGGTGCTGCGCGTGCCGGCGGCGTACGGCGAGGCGGGGCGCGACCCGGGCGTCGTCGCCCCGGCGCTTGCCGGGGAGCTGAGGGCATTCGCCGCGTGGCTGGGCCTCGGCCGCGTGGAGGTGGGCGGGCGGGGCGACCTGCGTGGGCGGGGCGACCTCGCCCCCGCGCTCGCCGTGGCGCTGGCGACCTCAGACGCCCCAGCGACCTGAGACACCGTGGGCCGGCTGAGCGTGCTCAGC